>NZ_JACCSO010000333.1 GCF_013812955.1 Nannocystis sp.
CGCCCACGCGGAGCTCGGCTATCGCGATGGGCGCGCCGAGCTGGCGCTGCGCGGCGCGCTCGGCGACGGCCGCGTCGACGGCCGGGCGAGCGTGCCCGTGAACGTCGACCTCGGGCGCGGCGCATTCACCTGGGACGAGCGCGCCCACGGCGAGGCCGAGCTGCGGATCGACGACCTCGACCGCCGCATGCTCGCCCCCTTCGTGCAGGTCCCCGAAGAGGCGCTGCTCGAGCTCGACCTGCGCGCGCAAGCCCGGGGCACGCTCACCGACTTCCGCGCGAGCCTCGAGGCCCACGGGCGCGCCGGACACCGCTCGCTCGGCGGGGCGCCGCTGCACATCACGGCCAAGGTCGACCCCGACAGTCAGGTGCTGCGCCTGCGCTTCGGGCCGCACAAGTCCTCCGGCGAGCTCGCCGTCCGGGCCGAACTGGGCGCCGACATCGTCCAGCTGGTGCACGGCGAGGCGTCCGCGGGAGATGTCCCGCTGACCGCGTCGCTGCGCGCCCGGGACCTCGACGTGCGCTCGCTCCAGGGCCTGATGCCGCCCACGCTCTACGAGATGCAGGGGCTCGTGAACGGCCGCTTCGCCGCGAAGGGCACGCTCGGCGACCCGGCCGTCGACGGGAGGGTCGAGCTGCGTGGCGGCAGCATCACCGTGCTCGCGCTGCAGCAGCGGATCGACGAGATCGCGCTCGACCTGCGCGCCAGCGGGCGCAGGCTCGTGCTCGAGCGGCTGACCGCCGAGAGCGGCCGCGGCCGGCTCAGCGCCATCGCGGCCGCCGACCTCCCTCGCGCCGGCGGCATCGAGCTCACGGGCGAGGTCCGGCTGCACAAGTTCCCGATGGTCCGCCCCGGCCTGCCGCAGATGCAGATCGACAGCCACATCAAAACGCAGATGGAGGTGAGCGCCGAGGCGACCGAGGTGAATGTGCAGGTCCACGACACGCGGGTGGCGGTGACCGGCTACACGATCGACCCGCCGAAGCCCATCCCCGACAATCCCTACGTGGACTTCCGCGGCGCGCAGGAGCTGGTCCCGGTGGCGTCGAGCGTCGGCGCCGTCTCGGCCGAGAACGAGCTGCGATACCCGACGCCGGATGAGCAGGAGCTGGACCGGCGCTTCGCCTTGACCATCAAGCTGGCCGACCCGGTGGTGATCCGCGGGCCGGCGATCGAGATGACCTGGACCGGCGCGGTGAAGGCCACCAGCGCGGGCGAGCGACGCGAGGTCAGCGGCGAGCTGACGGCGTCCGAGGGCCGCTTCGATCTGCTCGGCAACAGCTTCAGGCTCGTGTCCGGCCACGTGACGCTGCCCGAGGACGAGGGCACCGTGGACCCCTTCGTCAACATCGTGGCGCGCACCAGCACCCCGGCCGCGGAGGTGACCGCGACCTTCAAGGGCCGGCTCAGCCACCCGCAGCTGACCTTCAGCTCCAACCCCGCGATGTCGCAGAGTCAGATCCTGACGCTGCTGCTGACCGGCACGCCCGACGCGAGCGAGGCCGACCAGCAGCGGGTGCTGGCCCAGGCGGCCGCGCTGCTGGCGACCTTCGAGAACCCGGCGCTGGCGAATTTCCTCAGCGGGCGGCTCGGCATCGACCGCGTCGGCCTCAGCTTCGGTGACAACGTGGACCAGCCGATCTTGTCGGTCGGCAAGCACCTGACCGAGCGCCTCTACGTCGAGACGGCCTTCCAGTTCAACGCGCCGCGCACCCGCAACCGCGTCGAGGCCCGCGTCGAGTTCGACATCACCCCGCACTGGATGCTGCAGACCTACTTCGGCGACGCGGCGATCGGCGGCGTCAACCTGTTCTGGCACCGCGTCTTCGGCCGGCCGAAGCCCCTCTCAGGCGCCAGCGAACCGGCCCCCGAAGCCACCGGTCCGGCCGATTCGGCCCGCGGCGACGCCCACGCCCCCTCCGGCGGCGGCAGCGACGGTGGTGGCGGGGCGCGCTGATCCTGACATTCGGGTCGCGGGTTTGCGGGCCAGGGAACGCGTGATATATCGGCCAATATACGTAGGAGCGTCCGGAGCCCTCACGTCCCGTGACGACGCATTCACACCCACAGATCGTCGGCGTAGCGCTGGTTTGGCTCGCGCTTCAGAGCCGAGATGCGCTCGGCGCTCCACCCCCCGCGCGCCCCCCAGGGACCGTCGGACACCAGAAGCCGGCGAGCGCGGGCGCCACCAAGCTCGAGAGCACGTTCCCGACCGTGGACGCGGAAACCAAGGACGATCGCGGCGTTCGACCTGGTCTATCGCTGCTTTTAGGGACATGCCTGGGTATGACAAAACCAACGACGTGGTGCTTCTTGCGAGGTATTGCCGCTGTGCTCGCCTTCACGGCCCCGCACGGCTGCCAGAGCCGCGAAGGGGAGGCAGACCGCGCCCCACAGGCCGCGCTGGCGACGGCCGAGAGCGGCCCGGCGACGACGATCGCGCGCGTGCAAGACGCGCCGGGCCGATTTCTCGGCCAGCGAGTCCGCGTGACCGGCAAGATCGACGAGGTCTTGAGCGACCACGCGTTCGAGCTCGAGGACACCGACTGGGCCTTCGGCGACGACATCATCGTGCTCACGGGCCCGGCGATCCCGCTGGCGTTGCGCGCGTTCGGCCGCGACGACGAGCTGATCGTCACCGGCACCGTGCGGCGCTTCATTAACACCGCCGAGGATATCGAGAGTGAGCTCCGATTGTCATTCTCGCCCGAGCTCGAGGTCAGGCTGAAGGCGCGGACCTTGCTGCTCGCCGACTCGATCCGCAAGGTCGGCGACGTGCCGTCCACCGGCGATCAGGGGCAAGACCCGGCGGTCGGACTGAGGCCGACGATCAAGGCGGTGAAAGCGGCGCCGGAGAGCTACCACGGCAAGCCGCTGCGGCTGGCCGGTGAGGTCGACGAGATCCTGTCCGACCGGGCGTTCGAGCTCGAGGGGACCGGCTGGGCCTTCGGTGACGACATCATCGTGCTCACGAAGACGCCCGCGCAGTTCTCAGGCGGTCCGCTCGTCCGTGACAGCGAGGTGATCGTCTCCGGCACCGTGCGCCGCTACGTCAAGCAGGAGATCGAGCGTGACCTCGGGTGGGGCTTCACGCCCGTGCTCGAGGTGAGGGTGAAGGATCGCCCGGTGATCGTCGCCGACTCGATCCGCCTGATCGATGATCACGGCCGCGATGACCGCTGGAGCGCCGATCCGGCGAAATGAGCTCGTGGCCTCGGAGCGGCGGCGTCACCGGACCGGCCCTCGAAGGCGACGGTCGTTGCCCCGCGGCGACGCCCACGCGCCCGCGGGAGGCCGAGCGAGCCGCGGCGGCGGAGCGCGCCAGTCGTGACGGCGGTGGTGCGGCAACGGGCGGCTCACAGCGGTCACTGGCACCCCCGGCGCGACGATCCATGCTAGCGCTTGCGTCGCCGCGACGCCGGTGACGATGCCCGACGAGCAAGACATCGAGGACGGAGAAGACGCCCTCAGCGCGGAGCGGGGCGGTCTGCTGCGGCAGCTCGAGGATTGGCTCGAGACGCCGATGATCGTGCTGGGCCTGATCTGGCTCGCGCTGCTGGTCGTCGAGCTGATCTGGGGCCTGCCGCCGCTGCTCGAGCGGTGTACGACGCTGATCTGGGTGCTGTTTATCGTCGACTTCGTGATCCGCTTCGCGCTCGCCCCCCGCAAGCTGGTGTATCTGCGCCGGAACTGGCTGACGGCGATCTCGCTGACGCTGCCCGCGCTGCGCCTGTTTCGGATCTTCCGGGCGGCGCGGGTCCTCCGGGCCGCCCGCGCGACCCGCGGGCTCCGCCTCGTGCGCGTCATCAGCTCGGTCAACCGCGGCATGCGGGCGCTGGGGGCGAGCATGAGCCGCCGCGGCCTCGGCTACGTGATCGCCCTCGCGTTCGTGGTGCTGATGGCCGGCTCCGCGGGCATGTATGGCTTCGAGCGCCATCCCGATGGCTCCGGTATCAACACCTTCGCCGACTCGCTGTGGTGGACAGCGATGCTGATGACCACGATGGGCTCCGAATACTGGCCGCGGACCCCCGAAGGCCGCCTGCTGTGTCTGTTGCTCTCGGCGTTCTCGATCGCGATCCTCGGCTACATCACCGCGTCGCTGGCGACGTTCTTCATCGGTCGCGACGCAGAGAGCCCGGAGGGCGAGATCGCCGGCGAGCGGGCCCTCGCAGGCGTGCAAGCGGAGCTCGCGGCCCTCCGCGCCGAGCTCCGTGAGCTCCGCCTGGGCCGGGGTCCGCCGGGGGTCGTCATGGCCGGAAGGAGAAGGCGGTCCACGCCTCGGCGCGAAACCTGACCTCCTGGCCGGATGCTTCATCGCGTGTATCATCGCGCCGCCATGACCAGCACACGCACAGCGATCGTCCTCGGCGGCTCCGGCTCGGTCGGAACCTCACTGCTCCGCGCGTTGTTCCACGACGACGGCTTCGACGCCGTCATCACACTCTCGCGCCGATCGCTACCCGAGGCTGTGGCGATGGCTCGCACCGCTGGCTGCAGGCTGGTGGAGAAGCTCGTTCCCGAGATGAAGCCCGCGCCCCTCGCCGCGGCGACGATCGATGCCGCGAGCGAGCTCGACGGCGATCTGGAAGGATTCAGCGTGCTCGGCATCGGCGCCGGCACCGCGAAGCTCACGATCGAGGAACATCGCGCGGTCGACGTCGCGCTGAACGAGGCGTTCGCGCGGGCGCTGCGAGATTCGGGCAAGGTCCGGCATCTCGCGTACATGAGCGCCGCGGGTGCGGACCCGACCGCGAAGGCCAGCGGCAGCGGTGCCGCCGGCATGTCGCGGTACAACCGCGTGAAGGGCGAGTCCGAGGCGGCCGTGCGCGCGAGCGGACCGGCGATCGTGAGCGTGTTCCGCCCCGCGATGATCATCGGTTCTCAGCACACGCCGTGGCTGCTCGAGAAGACGCTGCCGCTATTGTCGTTCGTCACGCCGGCGAAGTACAGATCGATCAGCGTGGAACAGATCGCGAAGGCGATGATCGCGACGGCGAAGCACCACCCCGCGACGAGCGCGACGTATCACTACCCGGAGATGATGGCGCTGATCGCTAGCGGGCAGCGGTAGCGCCGAGTCGAGATGCCGGAGACGAGGCACTCACTGCCGAGCACAGGTGTCTTCGTCCGCCGGCGTGCCGGGCCTGACCCGCGTCGCCCGCGTCGGGCCGAGGTGGTCCCGCGGAGCCCGCGCCCGCGCCTCGCAGCGCTCTCGGGCTCCAGGCCCACCTTCCGGCGCGCGCGGTTATCGGCGCATCGGCTGCGCGCCCGGTCCGCCGGGGCCATAAACCGATCATGCACATGGACCTCTCGGCGCTGTGGGAGAAACTCCAGGCCATGCTCAACTGGGCGGTCGCCATGCTGCCCAACCTGGTGCTCGGCGCCCTGGTGTTCGTGCTGTTCCTGTTCGTGGGCAAGGGCGTGCGCTCGCTCGGGATCCGCCTCGCCAGCCGCGCCCACAAGCACCGCAACGTCGGCCTCGTGCTCGGCGGGCTGTTCCAGTGGGGGCTGGTGATGCTCGGCGTGCTCGTCGCGCTCTCGATCATCGTGCCGTCGTTCAAGGCCAGCAACCTGATCGAGCTGCTCGGGATCGGCACGGTCGCCATCGGCTTCGCCTTCCGCGACATCCTGCAGAACTTCTTCGCCGGGCTCCTGCTGCTGCTGACCGAGCCGTTTCGCATCGGCGACCAGATCGTCGTCGGCGAGCACGAGGGCACCGTCCAGGCGATCGAGACCCGCGCGACCACCATCTTGACCTACGACGGCCGCCGGGTCGTCATCCCGAACACGACCCTCTTCACCGAGGCCGTCACCGTCAACACCGCCAACGAGAAGCGCCGCAGCGGCTACGACGTCGGCATCGGCGTCGGCGACGACATCGAGGAGGCCCGCTCGGCGATCCTGGACGCCCTCCGCGGGATCGAGGGCGTGCTCGGCGAGCCCGCCCCCGAGGTCCTCGTGGTCGAGCTCGCCGACTTCTCGGTCAAGCTGCGGGTCTGGTGGTGGACCGAGCCGCCGCAGCGGATCCACGTGCTGCAAGTCCAGAGCCGCGTGCTCCAGACGATCAAGCAGAGGTTGATCGAGCGCGGCATCGACCTGCCGTTCCCGACCCAGCAGATCCTCTTTCACGACCAGACCGAGGAGACCGACGGCGACCGCAGCCGCCAGCGCGAGGGCTGGCCCGCCGGCGCGCGTAAATCTGTCCCCAAAGCCATGCGGCTCGGAGAGGCCATCCGGGGGCTCGCATCCGGCGGCGCCGCGGAGCGCAGGCCATGAACCACCTGCATGTGCAATGGATGTGGGAGCGAGCCCGCACCAGCTATTGGTTCGTCCCGGCCGTGATGACCCTCGGCACCCTGGGCCTCGCGCTCGGCCTCGGCGCCCTCGACGAGGCCATGCAGGCCAACGAGTACACCGCCCCGACCTGGCTGTGGACCGGCGGGCCCGAGGGTGCCCGCATGCTGCTCGGCACCGTGGCCGGGGCCCTGATCACCGTCGCCAGCACCGTCTTCTCGATCACGATCGTCGCCCTCACCCTCGCCTCGAACACCTTCGGTCCGCGGCTGCTGCGCAACTTCATGCGCGACCGCGGCAACCAGTTCGTGCTCGGCGCCTTCACGTCGACCTTCGTCTACTGCCTGCTCGTGCTGCGCAGCGTCCGCGGCGGCGAGGACGCGGCCTTCGTCCCGCACGTCTCGATCACCGTCGCGCTCGCGCTCGTGCTCGTCAACGTCGGCGTGCTGATCTTCTTCATCCACCATGTCGCCATGTCGATCCAGGCGGACCAGGTGATCGCCGTCGCCAGCCGCGACCTCGACCATTCGATCGCCGAATTTCTCGCCCGCGTGGGCGAGGCATCCGAGCCGGACCGGTCGGACCGGGCGCTCGCGCGAGATGAGGACCAGGACGAGCTCGACGTCCAGGGTCCCGGCCTCTCGCTCACCATCGGACACAGCGGTTACCTGCAGGCGATCGACGAGGACCGCCTGCTCGCCGCCCTGACCCGGCGCCAGGCCGTGGCGCGGCTCGCCTTCCGCCCCGGCCAGTTCATCGTCGAGGGCGCCGAGATCGCCCGCGTCTGGCTCCCGGCCTCCGGCGACGAGCTCGACGAGCGTTGCGCCTGCGAGCTCCGCGAGACCTTCCTCGTCGAGGACCGACGCACGCCGATGCAGGACCTCGAGTTCTCGATCCACCAGCTCGTCGAGATCGCCGCGCGCGCGCTTTCACCCGGCATCAACGACCCCTTCACCGCCGCGACCTGCATCGACTGGCTCGGCGAGGGCCTGTGCAAGCTCGCCACCCGACCGCTGCCGGACGCTCGCCGTAGCGACGAGCAGGGCGTGCTGCGCATCGTCGGCTGTCCGTTCACCTTCGAGGGGGTGATCGACGCTGCCTTCGACCCGATGCGCCAGAACGCCGCAGGTACGCCGTATGTCCTGATCCGCCTGATGGACGGCCTGCTCACCCTCGCCCGCCGGGTCCGCACGCCCGCGGCCCGTGAGGCCGTGCTCCGGCACGCCCGAAAGGTCGAGCGCGCCGGCCGTGCCTGGCCGGAGGGCGAGGATCACCGGGACCTCGTGTCCCGCCTCCACCGCCTGAGCGCGATCCTCCACGCCGCCGGCCCCGGGCGGCCCGCGGGGTCTCTCCGAGGTTTAGGATAGCCTCGGTCCTCTCCACCCGGATCATCGAGGACTGGGCGCCGTCCGCTGCTGCGCCTATTCAGGCGTCGACGCTGCCGGTGACGAAGGTCGCGCGATCGTCGGAAGGCCGGAAAAGAGGTCCGCTCCCGCGGCAAAGCGCTCGCACCTGTCGTCACCGGCCTCCAGGGCGATCTCCAGGGCCGCCATGAACTCGAGCATTCTCATGTCGAGCTTCAGCGCATGGAACGCGACGGTCGCGCTCGCCGCGATCAGCCTGTCATATTGTTTCCGCACCGGGTCGATGGGGAGGCCTCGCTGCGTCTCCCCGGCGACAAAAAAGCCCTCGCACGCGTCCACATCGAAGGAGTGAAACACCCGGCAGTTGTGCGGCCTGAATTCGTACACCAAACATTGTCCACCCGCGTTGAGCGGGCACAGCGAGTAGGTCCGGAGCGGGTCGCCGTTCTGAAGCGCGGCCTTGCGCGCCTCCATCCGCCCTTTGAGCGCTTGTCGTTCATGAGCCGAGAATGTCCGGTCCACAAAATCAGCGATGAGCAGCGCCTCCGCGGCGACCACCCCGACAGGAGAGCGGCAGCAGTGGTTGCAGCCCGGTGTGCATGCGAGGCGCCGCGGTGTACCGCCGAAATTGAGCTCGCTGGGCCGGGACGCGGCGAATCCGTCGTGGTGTCGGTGCCAGGTTTGGGTCGCCCGTAGCGCTCCGACCGACTCGGCGCAGTTGTCGTGGCCCTCGAGAATGTCGGTCACGATCCTGAGATGGAACTTCTTTACCGCGCCCGGGAGGTCGGGGATCGGCTCTACCTCATATTTTGCGAGCAGTTGGTCCGGGCCCGTCTCACGTATACTCGTCGCTGCGGAGGCGCTCTTGGTGAGCGTGCCCCGGTCCTGGCGCTCCTGCGTCCGTTTGCGGCGCGACTTGGACTCCTTGCCCATCGCCCGATGGTACGCGCGCGCATCCGTGCGTTCAAGACGCCGCCGGTTTCGGGGCGGCGAACCCGGACCGGCGCCGATCGCTCGGCCTTGAAACCGGGCGCAGGCCCGCGTCACACTGCGCCATGGACTTCGCGGAGCTCGCGGCGGTTTTCGGCGCCGAGGTGGTATGGAGCGAGGGCGGCAAGGTCCGCGCCCCGCAGAGCTTCGTCATCGCCGGCCCCGCGCCGATCACCGTGTACCCCGAGCTGTCCGAGGGCGAGTGCGTCGCGGTGCTGCTCGAGGTCGAGCACCCGGGCACGCGCGAGCTGCCGCGGATCTCCCTGCGCCGCGAGCACGGGCTCGACCGCGGCGCCAAGGCCCTCGGCATCAACCGCGAGGTCCAGCTCGGCGACGCCGACTTCGACGCCGCCGTCTACGTCGAGTCCGAGGTGCCCGATCCGACCGTGCAGCAGGCGCTCGGGTCCGCCCCGGCGCGGGCCGCCGCGCTCGCCCTGCTGCGCGGACCGTGCGACGAGCTGCTGCTCGGCAGCGGGAGGGTCATCGCGCACGTGACCGCCGAGCAGCTCGCCGGGTCGCAAGACCCGACCCTGCAGACGACCCGCGCGCAGCTGCTCGCCCTGCGCGACGCCCTGGCTGTCCCGAGAGACATCCCGTCGCCCACGGCGCTGGCCCACCGCCGCGGGATCGGGCACGTGTTCGGCATCGCCGGGCTGTGGCTGGCGGTCGCCCTGGTCGCCCTGCTGCTGCGCCCGCCGCCGACCCTGCTGTGGGGCCCGGTGTGGGCGGCGCTGGGGCTCGGCGCGCTGCTGTGGCTGCTGTGCTGCGGGCTGCTCACATGGCTGCTGCGCGGCGGCGCCGACTCGCTGCGCTGGCTGCTGATCAGCGCCGGCTTCTTCCTGCTGGTCGCGCCGTTCGCCGGGATGAAGCTCGCGCTCACCGCCAACGCCGCGCTCGACGCCCCGCCGACCGCCCGCAGCTATCCGGCGACCCTGGTCGAGGCGGGCGACGCCCAGGTGCTGCTCGAGGTCGCGGGCTTGCGGCCCGACGAGCCGCACACGCGCCTGTCTGTCCCGAAGGACAGGCTGCGCGCGGCGCTGCCCGAGGACCTGCAGCAGGTGACGCTGGTGACCGGGCCCGGGGCGCTCGGCTGGGCCTGGCTGGCGGCCGCGGGCCCATGACCGGCTAGCGCAGCGGGTCCGGCAGCCCCGCTCGCGCGCGCTCGATCCAGGCGGCATCGATGCGCAGCGGCGGCAAGTCGGGCTCCGGCAAATAGAGATGGTTCGCCTCGGGGGTCATCGATGCGACCACCAGACCCTGGTCGAGCAGCGCGGCCTGTCGCTGGATCTCCGCCGCGATCGCCCGCTCGAGCGCAGGGCCCGATCCGAGGTCGGCGACCGTGCAGCGGGCTCCGGATCCTTCCTGGCCTTTGGGCCAGAGTGAGACATGAGCGTCGCAGCGCAGCGCGCCCGGCATGTCGCTGTCGGCCACCCCGGTCGCGCGCACGATCGCCTGGAGCGCGCGCAGATAGGCCGAGGCCTCCTCCGGGGCGGCGCGCATGATCATCGACTCGCCGGCGAGCTCGAGCAAGGGTGCGCCTGCGCGGCTGAAGTCGACGGAGCCGTTGCGAAGCTCGCCGGCATGCTCCGCGAGGCGGATGCTCGTCAGCCTGAGCGCACGACCGGCGACCTCGATCGTCCCGCCGCGGGCCAGCGGTGCCTCGCCCTGGGTGGTCTGGTAGCCCTTCGGGAGCGAGGGATCGAAGGCATGCCTTCGCACCCATCGACTGACCGGCGCGATCGCTGCGCCGAGCGCCAGCGCCAGGCGGATCGCCAGCTCGACCGCCTGACGATTCAGCGCCGGCAGGGTGCCCGGGAGGGCCAGCGTATACGCGTCGACCTGCGAGTCGGGCGCCGCGCTCATGGCCATCGCACACGGCGAGAACAGTCTGGTCCGGGTCGCCAGCCGGCAGCGGAACTCGAGCCCGATCGTCACGGTGTGCTCGCGCATGTTCATCGCGCGGCCTCCGGTGGCACCTCGAGGTGCCAGGCCGTGCACGCCTCGTGGGCGGCGGCCACGCGCAGCAGCGTCGCTTCAGCGAGCAGCGGCGCGACCAGATGCAGGCCGACCGGCAGCCGCGGCCGGGCCATGTCCGCGCCGTCGGGATCGGTCGCCGGGGCGAAGCCCGCCGGCACCGAGATGGCCGGCAACCCCGCGAGGTTCGCCCCGACCACGAAGATGTCGCTCAGGTACATCGCCACCGGGTCATGCACGCGCTCGCCGAGGCGAAAGCCGGGCAGGCGGGTGGTCGGGCTGGCCAGCAGGTCGCAGCGCTCGAACGCGGCCGCGTAGTCGCGGGCGATCAGGGTCTGGACCCGGGTCGCGCGCTCGTAGTGTCCGGAGCGCGCCTGCATCACGTGGGTGCCGAGCAGCAGGCGCCGCTTGACCTCCTCGCCGAAGCCCTGCGATCGGGCCGCCGTGCAGCTGCGTGCGAAGTCCTCGCCCGTCACCTGGAGGCCGTAGCGCGTGCCGTCGAAGCGGGCCAGGTTGCTGGTCGCCAGCGCGCTGGCCAGCGCGTAGTAGGTCGGCACGGCGTGGCGAAAGTGCGGCAGGCTGACGTCGAGCAGCTCGGCGCCCGCGGCTATCAATACCGCGAGGGCCGCCTCGAAGCAGGCGCGCACCGCCGGGTCGAGGCCGGGCAGGGCGAGCGCCTCGTGATGGACGCCGATGCGCAGGCCGGCGAGGCCGTCGGCCTGGCCGCGGGCGACCGCCGCGAGGTAATCCGGCACCGGGGCGCGGATCGTGTTCATGTCGAGGGGGTCATGTCCTGCGAGGCATCCGAGCACCAGCGCGGCGTCGCGGACGTCGCGGGTGAAGGGCCCGGCCTGATCGAGGGTGGAGACGAAGGCGATCAGGCCGCTGCGGGACACCCGGCCGTAGGTCGGCTTGAGGCCGACGATCCCGCACAGGCTCGCCGGCTGGCGGATCGAGCCGCCGCTGTCCGAGCCGAGCGAGAAGCAGATTGTGTGCGACGCCACTGCCGCCGCCGAGCCGCCCGATGAGCCGCCGGGCACGAAGTCCAGCGCCCACGGGTTTCGCACCGCCGCGAAGGGCGTGTTCTCGTTCGAGGAGCCCATCCCGAACTCGTCGAGCGCGAGCTTGCCGAGGATCACCGCCCCTGCGGCGCGCAGGCGGGCGGCATGAAAGCCGTCCTCCTGCGGGACCCAGCCCTGCAAGATCCGCGAGCCGCAGTTGGTCTCGAGCCCGGCCGTGACGAAGTTGTCCTTGAGGCCGGTCGGCACGCCCGCCAGCGGACCGAGCGACGCACCCCGGGCGCGCGCGGCATCGATCTCACGCGCGGCCGCCAGCGCGCCGGGTTCATCGACGAGCGTCCAGGCGTGCAGGTGAGGGTCGACCGCGGCGATCCGCGCGAGCGCGGCCTGCGTCATCGCGAGCGCGGATACCTCACCGCGGCGCACCGCGTCTGCCGTCTGCCACGCGGTCCACGCGCTCTGCGGAGTTGGATCCACCTCGATCATGATGGCCGGGCTGCCGGCGGCACGCACGGGCCTGGCGGCTCCTCGCGCAGCGCCGTCGGGCCCGGAGGGTCGTGAAGCGCGGCGACCAGGTCCGCGGCGACAAACGGATGGACCTTGGAGATATCGACGGCTTGCAGGGTCTCGAGCAAATCGACGATCGCCTCGAGGTAGGACCGGCCGCGCGCGATCCCCTCGGCGTCCAGGTCGACCCGGCACAGCCGCGCGAGCGCCTCGATATCCTCGTCTGTGATCACCGCCATTCGTTCACGGTCACTCCTTCGTCTGGCCGCTTCACTGCGGTTGTTCGGAGCCGGGCCGGGCCGCGTCGTCGCGGATCAGGCGCAGCGGCGTGGCATCGGCGGTGGTGAGGGTGAGGCGCTGGCGGCGGCGCTCGCGCTTGAACTCGTCCATCTCGGACTCGAAGAAGAATTGCGCGGCGCCGCCGGCGGGTCGCAGCTCGTCGAGCCAGGCGGCGCGGTCATCGTACTCGGCGAGGAACAGGCGGCCGACCCACTCCGGATTGCGGGCCTGCAGGAACTTCAGCACGAAGTGGGGGCGACCGCCGACGTCGATGACGCCGTCGAGCACCACCTTGCCGGGGGTGGCCGACATCGAGGGGCCGCGCACGCTGCGACCCAGGCCCGAGACCTGGCGATAGGCGTCGCGGAAGATCGCGTGGGCGCGCGCGAGCGGGACCTTGAAGTACTCCTTCGGGCCGGTGTCGCGCTCGACGAACATGTAGTAGGGCACGGCGCCGGCGCGCACCTGTTCGCGCCACAGCTCGGCCCAGATCGCCGAGTCATCGTTGACGCGGCGGATCAGCGGGGCCTGGCAGCGGATGACCGTGCCCGTGCTGCGGACCCGGCGGAAGGCGGCCTGCGCGATCTCGGTCTGGAGCTCGCGCGGATGGCTCGAGTGGGCCATCAGGGCCATATGCAGGCCATGCGCCTGGACCTCCTCGAACAAGCGCATCAGATCGTCGGCGTCCGGGCCGTCGACGAAGCGCTGCGGCCAGTAGGCCAGCGCCTTGGTGCCGATGCGGATGCTGGCCAGCTGCGGCAGCTTGGCCGCGAGGATCGGCTCGATGTAGCGGCGCAGGAGGGCGGTGCGCATCACCAGCGGGTCGCCGCCGGTGAACAGCACGCTCGTCACCTCCGGGTGGTTCCTGAGATAGGCGACCAGCTGGTCGGCCTCGCGCGCGGCGAACTTGAGGTCCTCGAGGCCGACGAACTGGGCCCAGCGGAAGCAGTAGGTGCAGTACGCGTGGCAGGTCTGGCCCTGGGCCGGGAAGAACAGCACGGTCTCGTGGTACTTGTGCTGCACGCCGCGGACCTCGCGACCGCCCTCGAAGGGCACGTTGAGGTCGACCTGGCCCGCCGGGTGCGGATTGAGCCGGTGCTGGATCGCGCGCGCGGCGGCCTCGACCTCGCCCGCGGGCGCTCCGCGATGCAGGAGGTCCGTCATCGTCGACAGGTCCGCGGCATCGAGCATCTCCGGCTGCGGAAAGGTCAATTGATAGATAGGGTCGTCGGGCACCCGGGACCAGTCGATCAGGTGATCGAGCACGTAGCGGTTGACGCGAAACGGCAGCACGTTCGCCACCGCCTGCAGCTGCAGGCGCTGGTCGGCCGGTAGCGCGGCGATCTGCGGAATTGCAGGCAGATCCCGCAGCGTGAACGCGCGGTACGATGATTGCTGAAGCATGCCGTCGGGCACGGAACTCTCCGTTCTTGGACCCCCGCGCCGCCTCGAATATCGAGCGATTTCGCCGCAGAGGGTCGATGATATGCCTCGCCACGACCCTGCCACGCCGCGCTGCAATCAGCGCCACGCCACAAGATCGCCCCTTACGATGGCATGTCGCATCAACATAAACCGGGGTCAGGAGACCACGCAAGCACAAAAGCCACAATCGCCAAATTTTCCCCCTACGAGGGCACCAGCTGCATTTGGCGGCCAATGCGCACCTGGGATAATCCACACGTTTACGACGTTCAGACGGATATGAGGAATGTCTGATATTCTCCAAGAGACACGTCATGCATGACGTGTCTGAGATGACGTGTTGCGATTGGCCCCCACATTCCCTAACATGTCAAAGCTGGTATGCGTCATGTGGCGCTGTGGCACTGGTTCAACTGGTTCAACTGGTTCGTACGCGGAGGAGCCGACGATGTGTGGAATTCTGGCAGTATTCGGAGCCGTCGACGATATCGTCGCGGCGCAGGCGACCCTGGCGGCTGACAAGCTGGCGCATCGCGGGCCGGACGGCCGGGGCGTGCACATGCAGACCGGCGTCGGTGTGCTCTGCCATCGCCGACTCGCCATCATGGACCCCGAGGCGGGCTACCAGCCGATCTATAGTCAGCCGGTCGGCGAGGCCGGGGGAGGGGCCCTGGCGGGCGCCGTCGTGGTCCACAACGGCGAGATCTACAACTTCCGCGCGTTGCAGGAGGAGCTCGCGCCGCGGGGTTGCAGCTTCCACAGCGGCTCGGACAGCGAGGTCCTGGCGCACCTCTACGCGCTGGTGGGGGACGCCTGTGTCGCCCGCCTCGACGGCATCTTCGCGTTCGCGGCGATGCGCACCCACGAGGATGGCAGCGACGACTGGATGGTCGCCCGCGACCCGCTCGGCATCAAGCCGCTCTACTACGGGCGCGACGCGGCCGGTCACCTGTGGTTCGCCTCGGAGCTCAAGGCCCTGCGCGACCACTGCGTGTGGTTCAAGACCTTCCCGCCCGGGCACGTGTACACCCGCCACGGCGGCTTGCGCCGCTACTACGAGCCGGCCTGGCTGCAGGGCGCCACGCCGCAGCGCGAGGACGCCAGCGGCCTGCGCGAGCGCCTCTCGGCGGCGGTCGACAAGCGCCTGATGAGCGACGTGCCGCTCGGCGTGCTGCTCTCCGGCGGCCTCGACTCGAGCCTGGTCGCCGCCCTCGCCACCCGCCTGCTGCGCGCGCGCGACCCGGCGGCGGTGGTCCAGAGCTTCGCCATCGGCGTCGGGCCCGACGCGCCCGACCTGCGGGCCGCCCGCGACGTCGCGGCCTACCTCGGCACCCAACATCACGAGGTCACCTTCAGCGTCGACGACGGCATCGCCGCGCTCGACGACATCATCCGCCACATCGAGTCCTACGACATCCCGACCATCCGGGCGAGCATCCCGATGTACTTCCTGAGCCGCTACATCCGCGACCAGGGCGTCAAGGTCGTGCTCTCCGGCGAGGGCGCCGACGAGATCTTCGGCGGCTACTTGTACTTCTATCACGCCAAAGATCCGGAGGCGTTTCACCGCGAGACCGTCGACCGCGTCGCCAACCTCCACCTCAGCGACGTCCTGCGCGCCGACAAGAGCACGATGGCCCACGGCGTCGAGGCCCGCGTGCCCTTCCTCGACCTCGAGTTCCTCGAGCTGGCGATGAGCATCGCGCCCGAGCTCAAGCAACCCCACGCGGTCGGCCAGGGCCACGAGGCGCGCATGGAGAAGTGGCTGCTGCGCGCCGCCTTCGCCGAGCCGAGCGAGCCGCTGATCCCAGCCGCGGTGCTGTGGCGGCAAAAGGAACAGTTCTCGGACGGCGTCGGCTACAACTGGGTCGACGGCCTCCGCGCATACGCCGAGTCGCAGGTCTCCGAGCTCGCGCTCGCCGAGGCCGCCGAGCGCTTCCCGCACGCGCCGCCGGCCACCAAGGAGGCGTACCTGTACCGCAGCCGCTTCGAGGCGCTGTTCCCCGGCGAGCACGCGGCGCGCTGCGTGGCCCGCTGGGTCCCGCGCTGGCAGGAGAGCGGCGACAGCTCGGGCCGCGCCAACCCCTTCCACGCCAAGCATGCGGCGCAGAGGACGGTCGGATGAACACCCGCAGCGGTCCACCCGAGAGTCTGAACCTCAACGTCCGCGGCATGCGTCCGTCGGCGACCGTGGCGATCAACGAGCACAGCAACGCGCTGATCGCCGCCGGGCAGACGGTGTACAAGCTGGGGCTCGGTCAATCGCCGTTTCCGGTCCCGCCGGCCGTGGTCGAGGCGCTGCGCCAGCACGCCCACCGCAAGGAGTACATGCCGGTGCGCGGCCTGGCCGAGCTGCGGACCGCGGTCGCCGAGTTCCATCGCCGCCGCGCCGGGCTGTCATGGCACTTCGAGGCGGACGACGTGCTGGTCGCGCCCGGCAGCAAGGAGCTGATGTTCCTGGTCCAGCTCGCCTTCTACGGCGACCTGCTGCTGCCGTCCCCGTCGTGGGTGTCGTACTCGCCGCAGGCGCAGATCATCGGGCGTCAGGTCAACTTCCTGCCGACGCGCGCCGAGGACCGCTGGATGCTGCGTCCGGACACCCTCGACGAGCACTGCCGGCGCGACCGCGGCCGCCCGCGGATCCTGATCCTCAACTATCCGTCGAACCCGACCGGCCAGACCTTCTCGGCCGACGAGCTCGCCGCGCTGGCGGTGGTCGCCCGCGAGCACCAGCTCATCGTCATCTCCGACGAGATCTACGGCGAGCTGCACCACGAGGGCGCGCACCGGTCGATCGCCGAATTTTATCCCGAGGGCACGATCCTGAGCTCAGGCCTCAGCAAGTGGTGCGGCGCGGGCGGCTGGCGCCTCGGCACCTTCCTGTTCCCGCCGCAGCTCCGCTGGCTGCGCGACGCGATGGCGGCGGTCGCCAGCGAGACCTATACGACCACCAGCGCGCCGATCCAGTGCGCCGCGGTCACGGCCTTCGCCTGCGGCCCGGAGATCGAGGAGTATCTGGTCCGCGCGCGCCAGATCCTGCGCGCCCTGGGCACGTGGAGCAGCAAGCGACTGCTGGCCGCGGGCGCCCTGTGTCATCGACCCGAGGGCGGCTTCTACCTGTTCCCCGACTTCCAGGGCCACGCCGCGCGCCTGCGCGAGCGCGGCATCAACGACGGCGAGGCGCTGTGCGAGCGCCTGCTGGCCGAGACCGGCGTGGCCATCCTGCCCGGCAGCGACTTCGGCCGGCCCCGCGGCGACTGGACCGCCCGCCTCGCTTATGTCGACTTCGAGGGCGAAGCGGCGCTCACCGAGGTCGCCCGCGCACCATCGATCGCGCTCGACGAGGCCTGGCTGCGCCGCATGACCCCGCGCGTGACGACGGCGATCGATCGCATGTGCGATTGGCTCGGCAAATGACCAGATGAGCGGCGCCGGGCTCGGATGACAGGTGCACAGGTGCCGTCATTCGGGCCCGTCCGCTTGCCCCTCCTCGTGAGGGGTGAGCAGGCGCCCCGCTCAGGCCGAAGGGGCCCGGTTTTTGTCGAGGATGGCCAACAGGATCAGGGCGAAGGCGAACGCGCGGACCCCGTAGATCACGACCGCCGTCTCGCTGGCGCTGCCAAAGCCGACCAGCATGACGTAGTGCACGGCGAAGACCAGGAACGCCAGCGCGAAGATGGCGAACAGGCGGTCATGCGATCGCTGCCAGAAGCGCAGGAAGAACACCGACAGCGCGAGGCAGCCCAACGCCGTGGCACCCTGGACGAACACGCCGAGGTTCTCAGTCTGCATCCCAGATACATCCGAAGAGGAGGACGGCCACGCCGAGCAGCGCCGGCAGGCTGCGCAGGAGGGAGAGGTCCTGGGCGAAGACCAACCGGTCGACGACGAGGATGACGTTGTTCAGGGCCAGGCCCATGAAGCCGAGGCTGCTCCACAGCAGCAGACGGCTACGACTGGCGAGATAGCCGCGGATCAGCAGCACGGCGCATATGACGCTGGTGAGCGCGCAGGCGATGAAGACAGCGGCGGCCATCAGGGTTGCCTCCGGATCCGAAAGGCCGACGCGAAGCTGCGCAGGCTCTCGAGGTTGCAGGAATAGAACGCGTTCACCACGGCGATCCGGTCGCGCTCGTGGTGCGTGCGCAACAGGTCGAGCAGGGGGAGCTCGGAGCGAGGCCCGAGACGGTAGACCGGTCGCTCGCCCGGCACCAGCACGAGCATCTCGTGCTTGTGCAGGTGCGCGAGGGTCTCTTCCACCACTGCGCGCGAGATGGTCGAGCTCGTGGCCACCTGCTCGCCGTCGAAGGTCCGACCCGGGTGCCGGCTGAGGACCAGCAACACCTCGAGGTGCTCGAGACGAGAGACGCCGCGCTCGTTGAGCTGCCTCATTGCGCTCTCGACACTGCCAGTCACGTTCGGCCAGCGTAACCCAGGGTCGCCGAGGGCACAACCCTTTGGAGGTAATCTGGCGGACGCGTACCCGCGCACCCAATGATAGCCCTGGGCGCTGGCGCGGAGACCGCGTCAGCCGACGAAGCTACCCGGGGTGGAGCGGGCATTTCATGCGCCACCCCGGGAATGTGCTACCCAGGCATTCGTGCCGTTCGGCCAGGCCCTGTTCGATCAGCCCTCGCTGACCTTCTCGCTGGCGATGGCCACCGGGGTGGTCGCGCAGGGCCTCGCGCGTCACGCCCGGGTCCCGGGCGTGGTCGTGCTACTGGCCGTGGGCGTGCTCCTGGGCCCCGACCTCGCCGACGTGATCCGGCCGCACACGCTGGGCTCCGCGCTCTCGTCCGTGGTCGGCTTCGCGGTCGCGGTGATCTTGTTCGAGGGTGGGCTCAACCTCGAGGTCCGCAAGCTGCGCTGGCAAGCCAGGCCGATCCGGCGGCTCGTGACGCTCGGGGCCGTCATCACCGCGTGTGGAGGGACCCTCGCGAGTCGCGCGATCCTCGAGTGGGATTGGCGGCTGTGCGCGTTGTTCGGGACCCTGGTGATCGTCACCGGGCCGACCGTCATCACCCCGCTGGTCCGGCGCATCCGCCTCAAGCAGCCGATCGCCACCATCCTCGAGGCGGAGGGCGTGTTCATCGACGCGATCGGCGCGACGATCGCGGTCGTGGCCCTGCAGGTGGCGATCGCCCCGTCCGGCGAGGCGCTCGGAGCGGCCGCCCTCGGCATCGCCACGCGACTGGGCGCGGGCGCCCTGGTCGGGGTCGCGGGCGGTCTGCTGCTGGCGCTGCTCCTGCGCCGGCCCAATGTCGTCCCGAGCGGGCTCGAGAACATCCTCGCGCTGTCGATGGCGATGATGCTCTACGAGCTGAGCAACGGCCTGGTCCCCGAGAGCGGGATCACGGCGGCGATCGCCGCGGGCATGGTGCTCGGCAACGGGCGCAGCCACGCGCTCCAGGAGATCGCCGCGTTCAAGGAGCAGCTGACGGTGCTGCTCATCGCCACGCTGTTCGTGCTGCTCGCCGCCGATACGCGCATCGCTGATGTGGCCGCGCTCGGCCTGGACGGCGTGCTGACCGTCCTGATGCTGATGCTCGTGGTCCGACCCGTCACGGTCTTCCTGTGTACGAGCGGCACCAACCTGCGGCTGCGCGACAAGCTGTTCCTGTCATGGCTCGCGCCGCGCGGCATCGTCGCGGCCGCGGTGTCGTCGCTGTTCGCCCTCGAGCTGACGCATGCGGGTATCCCCGGCGGCGTCGAGCTCAAGGCGCTGGTGTTCCTCGTCATCGCCATGACGGTCACCTTGCAGGGCCTCTCCGGCGGTCTGGTCGCCCATCTGCTCGGTGTGCGTCGCGCGGAGAACAGCGGCTACATCCTGCTCGGGGCCAACCCGCTCGCACGCCACCTCGCCCAGCAGCTGGCCGCGAGCGGCGAGGAGGTCGTCCTGGTCGACGCCAACGCCGATGAGTGCCGCGCGGCCGAGGCGGCGGGCCTGCTCGTGCTCTGCGGCAACGCCCTCGAGTCGGAGACGCTGGCCCGCGTCCGCCCGGACTCGCGGGTCGCGTGCATCGGCCTGACCTCCAACGAGCAGATCAACCTCGCCTTCGCGCGCAGGGTGATCGAGGAGTTTCGCGGCCCGGAGACCTACGTGGCGATCGAGGCGGACCTGGTCGGCGTGACCATCGACGCGGTGCTCGCCCAGCGCGCCCGGGTGCTGTTCGGGGGCGTGCGCGGGTTGCAGGACTGGTTCGCCCGCTGGCGGCGTGACGGCGTGCAGACGTTGTGGTGCAGGCGTGACGCCGTGACCGGGGACGCCGTCGCCAGCACGACGCCGCGGGCCGATGTCTTGCCGCTGCTGCTCCGGCGCGGCGACCGGCTCGAGCTCGTGGACTCGGCGACCCGGGTGCAGGGCGGGGATCTCGTCGAGTTTGCGATCGACCTCGACCACCGCAAGCAGGCGCTGGCGTGGCTCGAGTCCGAGGGGTGGACCCGCGACGAGACCGACGCGGAGCCGGTCGCCCTCGCCGCCCTCAAGGGCTGAGGGCCTCGCTCCCATCACGCGTTCGCGCGCGCGACATTCTTCAGCGCCGTGTACTCGCCACCGCCTCCCCGTCGCAGCACCGTCAGGCTGCCATCCGTCTCCAGGACAACGGCTCCGGCGTCCTCCAGCTGCGCCAGGCCCTGGGCGCGCACGGCGGCATGCACCTCGGCCTCGGTGACGCGCTCACGGCGCAGCGCATCGCGTAGCAGACGCCCCTCGAAGCACAGCAGCGACGGCTCGGCCTTGACCAGCCCCTCGATCCGCGGCGAGCGCACGGACAGCCAGGTGATCACGAATTGCAGCCCGATCAGCAGCGCGAACGCGAGTACGCCCTCGGCGAGCGCGATATCCTTCGACAGCAGCACCGTCGCCAGCGTCGAGCCGAGCGCGACCGTCACGATGAGGTCGAAGGCGTTCATCTTCGACAACGTGCGTTTGCCCGACACCCGCAGCAGCGACACCAGGGCCACATAGGCCAGGCAGCCGACGATCACCACGCGCAAGAGCCCAAACCATCCGCTAAATAGCATATTTGCCATGCTTCTGTAGACCTCGCTCGCGGCAGGTCGTGACGACGACCACGCATGCCTTTAGCACCCGCGGCGACGATGGCCAACGCGAGCGCGGCGCCGAATGCGTCGACGTGCCATTTTGGGGAATGATGCCACAATTGGCGCCCTCCCACCACCAACCACAAGGAAATCCCAATGCATCGAATCGTCATCGCCGTCACAGCGCTCCTGTTCGCCGTCTCCTGCGACAGCGGGGACCCCACGAAGAGCAAGGGGGATCCGAGCGCCCCGGCGGCCAGCACGACGCCCACGGCGCCCGCGGCGGCTGCGCAGGATAAACCCGGGGCTGCGGCCTCGGGCCCATTCGCGAGCCTCTCCGAGTGCCTGAGCTCCTGCGAGGGAGCCGGCATGATCCCGACCAACCAGGCGACCTGCCGCCTCAACTGTGACACCGCCTACGGCGCCGCCGCCACCGCACAGCCGGCGGGCGCGACCGGCCCCGACGCTGACCCCGTCGCCCGGGCAGGCGAGTGCATGGGCACCTGCTACGCCGGTAGCAGCAGCCCGGAGGCGTGCGCAAGCACCTGCAAGACGACCGCGGCCGCGGCCGCGTCGGCTCCGGCCACGGACGTGCTCGACACCCTCGACACCTGCATTCGCACCTGCCACGAGGACAAGACCGTGCTCCCGACCAATCGCCGGACTTGCGAGCTCAACTGCACGCAGCGAGCTCGCGTCGCCGCGACGCCGCCGCCAGGCGCCACGCCGAACAAAGCCCCGTGATCTCACCGGCCCGCGGACCCGCACGCCGTGGCGTGGATGACCGCCGCCGTCGCCGTCGCGCTCGCGGTCGTCCATCTGTTGGCGGGACGTCTGCGCCTTCTCGACGTGTTACCCCGCAGCGGGTGGCTCTCGTTCGGCGGCGGCATCTCGGTGGCATATGTCTTCGTGCACATCCTCCCGGCGCTGGCCAAGAACCAGCGGCACTTCGACGGCACCGCGAGCACCTGGATCGGCGCGATAGAGCATCACGTATACCTCATCGCGCTGGTGGGGCTCGGCGTCTTCTATGGCCTGGAGCGCCTGGCGAGGCGCTCTCGCGGCCACGGACGATCCGCAGGACGATCCCCCGGTGAAGCCGCCACCAGCCCCGGCGTGTTCTGGATCCACATCGGCACATACGCGGCCTACAACGCGCTCATCGGCTATCTGCTGCTGCATGGCGAGTCCCCGGGCCGGCGCGAGCTGGGGCTGTACACGGTCGCCATGGCGGCCCACTTCGTGGTCAACGATTACGGTCTGCGCCAGGATCACCAGCGGCGATATCATGACATCGGCCGCTGGATCCTCTCCGCGGCCATCGTGGTCGGCTGGCTGCTCGGCGTCGTGACCAGCATCCATCGCGCGGCGATCGCTGCGTGCTTCGGATTCCTCGCGGGCGGCATCCTGCTCAATGTCTTGAAGGAGGAGCTGCCCGAGGAGCGGGACAGCACGTTCTGGGCCTTCGCCCTCGGCGCTGTCGCGTACGCAGCGTTGCTGCTCCTGGGATAGCCCGCCCGGCCTGCGTCTCACGTGCGGGCGGATGTGGACCGCGTGATCGGCGCGGAGCATCGATGGCGCGATCACGCCCGCTGCACGCGATCGGCGAAATTCGACCTCCTGGGCCCTCCGCTGGCCGCGGAGATGAATTTGGGGAGGGTGCTGGCTATGGCGGCCATACATCCAGCCTATGAAGCTCGGCGCTTGAACGTTGGTATATACGTTCACGGCCGAGTAAGGCGGCGGCGCGGGCAAGAAGCCTGGCTTTGCACGGGTCGATGGCGGGCGCGCGTCCCTCGTCTTCACCCCATAACCCTGATCACCATAGAATACCATGCACTTTCGAACATCACTCTTCCTTGCTTTTCCACTGCTCGCCGCCGCCTGCCAAGATGCAGGCGTTTGTGAGGAGGGCAGCGTCGAGCGCGACGGACAATGCGCGCCTGTCGCGGCCCAGGTGCGGCTGACGCACCTCGACGTCAAATACGACCTGTCGCGGCCGGTCCACGTCAACAACCGGGTCCCCATCACCTTTGGCCTCACCGCCGACAGCCTCGACCCCGCGAATCCCGTCGCTCGCAGCGTCGCCGTCACCTTCTCGTTCGTGGAGGCCGAGCCCCGCGACCCGAAGAACCCGCTCGGCTGCAGCTCGAGCGCCATCGACGTCGAGGTGACCGGCGACGGGAGCGAGCAGATCGTCGAGGCCTTCATCTGGCCCACCACGCTCTGCACCGCGCTCGCGGCGAAGAACGCCGCGGTGAACCTCCAGGTCGACTTCGACGGCGGCCCGGAGATCGCGGCCGAGATCGGGTCGGACATCGACGCCCCGAGCGTCGTGTTCTCGGAGGCGCGCCGCGGCGATGAGCTCAACCAGCTGTGCCGCGCCTCGCTCGACAGCGCGGCTCCCGGGCTCGGTTGTGTGCACGCCATCAACCTCCAGCCGACCCCCACCGGCGCCGGGGGAGCGCTCATCGACGTGCGCTACGCGCTCAGCGCCAGCTCCTCGGTGGCCGTCGTGCCGTTCCAGCCCACCGAGAACATCGGCCCGGGCGGACCCGCCGACCCGGACCCCAGCCTCGTGGTCCAGTCGCGCTTCGTCGTCAACGGGCGCGACCCGTACCTCTCCGCCGTGGATCCCGCGCTGATCCCGGCGTCGCTGGTCGAGGCCGTGCCCTCCATCAAGGAGGACCTGCAGTTCGGGCTCGACGCCGCGGCGCTGGCGGCGGTCAGCGCTCTGCCCGGCAAGGCCGTCGTGTCCTACACCATCCGTTCGGCGGCCGACAGCACGACGCAGCTGCCCCTCACCATCAAGGATCCCGCCAATTCGGCGAACAAGGTCACCGAGGTCGTCATCGATCGGGTCGTGCCCGGCACCGCCAACGACGTCGTGCACGAGCTCTACATCGAGGACGCGACCCTCGCGGCGGTGTCGCCCGGAGGCGCGTGGGCGGACCAGAGCGACTTCGTCGTGCGCGGCTGCTTCAACGCGGAGTTCGCCCAGGGCGGCAACGAGGGTGACGGCAACATCGACGATTGCCGCGATCTCGAGGTGGTGCTCGTGCGCGAGACGTCGGCCGCGTCCGCGGCCTCCTCCCTGAGCTTCGACAAGGCGTTCGAGCGCAAGCTCGGCGGAGATCGGCTGGCGATCGAGACCTCGATGTCGACCCAGAACCGCCTCGGCCTGAGCGGGGCAGCGAGCCAGTCCGAGGGGAAGGTCGTGCTGACGGGGAAGCTCGGGAAGAGCTTCGAGCTGACGCTGGCGCGCGCCTTCGGCAACGCCAACCTCGACGTCGACCCCACCAAGACCTCCCTCGAGGCGGGCGTCGATGCCTTCGGCACGCGCATCTTCAGCCTCTCGAAGCTGGAGCCGAAGATCGTCGAAACCGAGGACTTCAGCGTCGCAAAGTCCTTCACGATCGGGAGCCTCGGCTTCGGCTTCGGGCCCGTGACCGTCGGCTTCAAGGTCGGCGTCGGCGGCTCCATCGGCATCGAGATCGAGGACACCCTCGAGGTGCTGACGGACAACGCCAGCTGCCAGGCGCTGCTGAAGTCGACCGACGCCATCACCGCCTGTGGCCGGATGACGCGGATCACCTCGCCGAACTTCGGCCTGACCGGCAACATCGAGGGCGGCATCGACGTGAAGATCGTGAAGGCCGCGGTGGTCGCCGATCTCCGCTTCATCACCACGCGCTTCCCGCTCGACGCGACGCTCGGCTGGGGCCTCACCGACGAGGAGCTGCTGCTCGTCCGCGGCGACGTGACCTGGGACATGACGCTCGAGCCGCTCGCCGGCGACGTCTACATCATCGGCAAGGTCGGCTTTCGTCGCTTCGCCAAGAGCCTGAAGGTGAACCTCTTCAGCTTCGCCTCACCCACGCTCGAGTCGCGGCTCCTGAGCCTGTCGATGGGCGAGTCCGAGGCGCTGCAATGAGCGCCGTGGCGGCTGTCGGTCGCACGCGGAGGGTGGTGCTCGCGGCGTCGCTCGCGGCCGCCTCGATCCTCGTGCTCGCC
>NZ_JACCSO010000338.1 GCF_013812955.1 Nannocystis sp.
GGCTGCTCCTGGCTGAGGTAGCCGACGATCTGGGCCGGGAGGTCGACGGCGTGGGCGCTGCGGGTGACCAGCATGATGCGGCGGATCTGGCGGATGAAGCTGTTGGCGTTGACGGCCTCGGTCTCGAGGCGCCGGGCCTCGTCCCCGCCGATCTTCACGCGTCCGAGGCACCAGCGCAGCATCGGCGGGGCCATCAACGAGGTGACGATCGCGACCATGACGATGATCGAATACATCTCGACGGTGAGGATGCCGAGGCCGAGGCCGACGGTGGCGACGACGATCTCCATGGCGCCGCGGGCGTTCATGCCGAAGCCCATGGCCAGGCGCTCCCAGTGCGACAGGCCGGCCCGCCACGCGCCGATGTATACGCCGGTGATCTTGCACGCGCAGGCCAGGCCCAGGACGGCGAGGCCGATGAGCGCGACCTCCGGGGTGGCGACGCGGGTGAGGTCGACCTTGACGCCGGCGGAGGCGAAGAAGATCGGGGCGAGGAAGCTCGCGGTCGTCATCTCGAGGGTGTGCGCGACCTCCTTGCGGAAGCGCGGGGCCTGGCCGACGAGGATGCCGACCGCGAAGGCGCCGAGCACGGCCTCGATGCCCATCTGATGGGTGAGCGCGGCGGCGCCGAAGGCGAGCACGATGATCAGCGACATCTGCGCGTTGGCGCCGCCGATCCGCTTGTCGACGCCGGAGATGATCTTGGAGAAGATCGGGACGCCGATCGTGAGCATGAGGCCGAGGAACAGCAGGGCGCCGCCGACGGCCTCGGCGATCGAGATCGGGTCGATCGAGCCGGCGGTGGCCAGGCCGGCGACCACCGACAGCATGATCCAGCCGACGGTATCATCGGTCATCGCCGAGGCGAGGATCAGCTGGCCGATGTCGCGGCGGATCAGCTTGAGGTCCATCAGCACCTTGGCGATCACCGGGACCGCGCAGATGCTCATCGAAACCGCCATGAACAGCGCGAAGACCAGGCGCTTGGAGGGGTCCGCGAGGTAGCTCTCATCCAGCGTCAAGCCGAAGATGACGCCGGCCGCCAGCGGGATGCTGATGCCGAAGCTCGAGACGATCAGGGCCTTCTTGCCGCGGCGCTTCATCAGGCCGATGTCGGTCTCGAAGCCGGTGGACAGGATCAGGAACAGGACCCCGAGCCAGGAGACGACGGAGAGCAGGTCGGCTTGACTCTGCACCGGCGGGAACATGTATTGCTGGACCTGCGCGCCGATCGGGCCGAGCGCGCCGAGCACGGAGGGGCCGAGCAGGACGCCGGCGATCAGCTCGCCGATGACGGCCGGCTGGCCGAGCTTGCGCATGATCTCGCCGAGGAACCGCGCCATCGCCAGCAGCACGGCGATCTGCAGCAGCAGCAGGAATACGGCGTGGTGGGGTAACGACTTCAGCACCGTCGGAGCGGCCTGTGCGACGCCGGTGTCGGCGAGCAGAGCGAGGGCGGAGGTTCCGAGGGTCATGGGGTATCCACGGTGCGGCGTTTTAGAGCATGTTGCGCCAGCGCAGGTCGAGGGTGACCGGACCGACGGCGACGGGGCGAAGTTGGAGATAGTCGGCGCCGGCGGGGCTGGGTTCGACGAGCTTGCGGCGGCACAGGTCGTCGATCTCCGGGCCGGCGCCGTGGCCGAGCAGGCGCAGGGTCTCGAGGATCTGGGCCTCGGTGCGGGCGCCGTGCTGGGCGAGGGTGGCGAGCACGAGCCGCTGGGCGAGGCTCAGCTGGGTGAGGGCGCCGCCGCGGCGGCGCGGCAGCGGGCGGACCACGATATCGGTGCCGGTCTGCGGGTCGACGCGGCTGGCGATCTGCCAGTAGTGAAGGGCCTGCTGGAGGTTGCCGGCGGTCATGCGGCCGAGGTGGGCGAACCACTCCTCGCCGGGGTCGAGCAGGACATCGGCGCGGGTGAAGGGGGCGCGCAGGCGCTGGAGGGTGGGGGCCCGGCGGGCGCGGAAGCGCAGGCCGAAGCCGCTGACGCGGTGCCGTGCGCGGAGCATGCGCTCGAGGAAGTCGGCGGGTTCGGGCTCGATGTTGACGACCTCGCCGAAGTAGAGCGGCAGGCGCAGGCAGGTGTCGAGCAGGGTCGCGGCCGGCTTGACCATCAGCACGATCCACAGGATCGCGTCGTCGGTGGCGCGGATGAGGTCGAGCAGCGATTGGACCTGGGCGAGGCCCTCGGGGGTGCGAAAGAACAGCTGCTCGCTGTTCTCGAGCACGATCGCCTGGCGGCTGCCGAGCAGGCGCAGGGTGTGGGCGAGCTCGCGGAAGTTGGCGGCCTGCGGCGCGCCGGTGGCCTCGGCGATCGCGGCGGAGAGGCGGGCCTCGCTGGTGAGGTGGGGGCCGAGCGGGAGCCAGCGGACCGGCAGCTCGCCGTGCAGCTCGGCGCGCACGCGGTTGACGAGGGTGCGCTTGCCGGCCCCGCGGTCGCCGACGACGAGCAGGCCGCCGCGGCGGTCGAGGCCGCGAGTCTGTCCCGAGAGCCATGTCTCAAAGACCCGGCGGCAGGTGGACTCGAGCGCGGGCCTGGGTTGATAGAGGTCGGCGATGCCGAGGGGGATCTCGCCGAAGAGGCGGCGGTAGAGGACGGGCAGGCGCTCGTCGGCGGAGTTGTCGCTGGCGATCGCCAGGTCCCAGTAGCCGAGGCGGGGCTGGTCGCCGCGCAGGAGGCCGCGCAGGTCGTGCACGAGCTCGCGGGCGAGCGGGGCGACGGTGGCGTAGGCGTTGCCGAGGCCGCTGCGCAGGCCGCCGAAGCGGCTGCTCCACCACGACGGGGTCTTGCGCTGCTCTCGCTGGGCCAGGGCCTGGCCGATCTCCTCGGGTCGGAAGGCGCGCAGCGGGGCGAGGGCGTCGTCCATGTGCGCCGAGCTGGTGGTGATGAACCAGCGGTAGGTGCGGTCGACGTCGCGGCCGAGCTGCTCGGCGAGCTGTTGCACGAGGCGCACGCCGTGACCGAGGCCGGTGCGGGCCGACTCGTCGCGCTGCTCGGCGACGCGGCCGTCCTCGACGATGAAGAGGTGGTAGTCGAGCACGGTCTCGATGCGCTCGAGCTCGGCGGTGGCGACATCGATGACGGCGCCGAGGCGGGCGCTGAGGACCAGGAGGGTGGCCTGGAGGTCGGGCAGCAGCGACTCCTGCAGCCAGCGGCGCAGCGGGACCGGGACCGGGACGGGGGCGCCGGGCTGGGCGCTGGTGGAGTCCTCGGGGAGCAGGTCGAGGTTGAGGGTCTCGGGCTGGCGGTTGATGGTCTGGTCGACCTCGACTTGCAGGGAGGCGAGCGCGCTGCCATCGGCGAAGCTGGCGGCCGCGGCGCGAAGGGTGCCGCGGGCGCGGTGGATCGCCGGGCGGATGTCCTGCTCGAGGGCGACCTTCCAGCTGCGACACTCGCGGGTGGGCCCTGGCGCGGGCGCGGGGCGCTCGTCGTCGTCGTCGAGGGCGTGGAGGAAGCCAGCGATCGTGCCCGCGGGCGCGGCGATGCCGGGTAGGGCCTGGGGCGGGGTCACGGCGGCCCGGGCGGTGATCTGGAGGGTCGCGGTGACCTGCTCCAGTTGCGATGCGCAGTTACCCTGGAGCCGGTCCTCGACGAGCTGGCCGACGCGCTCCTGGAGCCCGGAGAACCACTGGGCCAGGCGCAGCGCCTGTGGGTCGAGGATCACAGCGGAGAGGATATCAGGCGCCGCGTAGGGCCGGTGGGGGGGTGGAGACCTCGAGCGCGAGCGGCGACCGCTCGATCTTGATGCGCCGGGCCCATCAGGCGCGGCTCAGGTACTGGACGCTGAACAGCCGGTCGCGGTCGCTCCAGACCTGACGGACGCCGAGGCCCGCGGCCGCGGCGAGCCCGGCGAATTGCTCGAGGCTGTACTTGTGCGAGTACTCGGTGCGCAGGACCTCGTCCGCGGCGAAGTCGAAGCTGTGGCCGTCGATCTGCACGGTTTGGGGGCGGGTGCTGAGCAGCTGCATCTCGATGCGGCCGGCGCCAGCGTCGTAGACGGCGCGGTGACGGAAGTGCTCGCCGCGGAAGTCGGCCCCGAGCTCGCGGTTGATGCGGGTGAGGAGGTTGAGGTTGAAGGCGGCCGTGACGCCGCGGGCGTCGTTGTAGGCGCGCTCGATGATGTCCTGATCTTTGCGCAGGTCGACGCCGATCAGCAGGCCGCCGCCGTCACCGATGAGGGCGGCGATGTTGCGCAGCAGCTCGGTGGCCTCCGGGGCGGTGAAGTTGCCGATCGTCGAGCCGGGGAAGTAGACGACGGTGCGACGGGCCGCGGGCAGACGGTCGGCGGGCACGGTGAAGGGGCGGGTGAAGTCGGCGCAGACCGGCAGCACGGGCAGGCGCGGGTAGGCGCGCGCGAGCTCGTCGGCGGCGCTGCGCAGGAAGTCGCGGGCGATGTCGACGGGCACGTAGGCGGCGGGGTCGCGCAGGTGGTCGAGCAGGACCCTCGTCTTGGTGCTGCTGCCGCTGCCGAGCTCGACCAAGAGCGTGTGCGGACCGCAGGCGGTGGCCATCTCCGCGGCGTACTGGCGGGAGATCGCCAGCTCGGTGCGGGTCGGATAATACTCGGGCAGGTCGCAGATCTGGTCGAAGAGCCGGGAGCCGTGGTCGTCGTAGAAGTACTTGCAGGGCACGCTGCGGGGCCGCCGGGCCAGGCCGTCGAGCACGTCGCGGCGCAGGTCGTCCGCGGCCGGGGCCAGGTCGAGCAGCGGCAGGGCGTTCGCAACGAGCGCGGGGACCGACGAGGTCGCGGTGACAGGGGCGTGAGCGGGGCGGGGTCGGGGCATGGTCACCTTGCGAGGCGCAGGCCCGAGAACTGCCAGCGAGCCTCGGGCGGGAAGAAGTTGCGGTAGCTGGCGCGGATGTGCGAGCGAGGCGTCGCACAGGAGCCGCCGCGCAGGACCATCTGGTTGCACATGAACTTGCCGTTGTACTCGCCGAGCGCGTCGGCGGTCGGGCGAAACCCGGGATATGCGACGTACGGGCTGGCGGTCCAGACCCAGACGTCGCCGAAGAAGTGGGAGGCGGGAGAAGGAGCGGGCTCGAGGTGGTCGTGCTCGGCGAAGTCGCCCATGACCGGCTGGCTGGGGAGGGTGCGGGCGATGGTCTCCCACTCGGCCTCGGTCGGCAGGCGGGCGCCGGCCCAGCGGGCGTAGGCGTCGGCCTCGTAGAAGGAGATGTGGCAGACGGGCGCGTGGGGGGCGAGCGGGCGCGGGCCGTGCAGGGTGAAGCGGTGGTGATGGTCCGCCGACCAGTAGAGCGGGGCGGACCAGGCGTGGCGGCGGACGGCGTGCCAGCCGTCGGAGAGCCACAGCTCGGGCCGGCGATAGCCGCCGTCGGCGATGAAGGCGAGCCAGTCGCCGTTGTCGACCGGACGGGCCGCGACCGCGAAGGGCTCGAGATGGACCCGATGCTGCGGGCCCTCGTTGTCGAAGGCGAAGCCGCGGCCGTCGTGGCCGATCTCGACGACGCCGCCGGGGTGGGTGTGCCAGTGGTTGGGGATGTTCCTGGGGACAGGTTGGGAGAGGCTGTCCTTGGGGACAGGTCGAAACGCGGGCTGGATCGGGTTCTGGAACAGCAGGTGCTGGAGGTCGGTGAGGATCAGCTCCTGGTGCTGCTGCTCGTGGTGCAGGCCGAGGGTCGTCCGGGTGGTGAGCGCCGGGGAGAGGCCGGCGGCGAGCGCTGCCTGCATGCCGCGGTCGATGTGCTCGCGGTAACGCAGGACCTCGGCCAGCGCAGGGCGGGTCAGCAGGCCGCGCTGCGGCCGGGCATGCTGGGCGCCGACGCTGTTGTAGTAGGAGTTGAAGAGGATCGCGTAGGCCGGGTCGAAGGCGCGGTAGGCCGGTAGCTCGCTGAGCACGAAGGTCTCGAAGAACCAGCTGGTGTGCGCGAGGTGCCACTTGACCGGGCTGGCGTCGGGCATCGACTGGGCCAGCATGTCCTCGGCGGACAGACCGGCGGTCAGGGCCAGCGAGGCGGCGCGGACCGTCGCGTAAGCGGACGCGGCGGGCAGGCGCTCGGCCGCGGAGGCGGCGTGACGGTGCTCGGCCGCGGAGGCGGCGTGAAGGTGCTCGGCCGCGAGGCTCCGGGGCTGTGGGCTGCGGTCCGTGGCGGTTGCGGTCATGGCGGTGTTCCCGCGGTTCTGGGCCGGGGGGCCCCAAGCATGGCAAGCTGGGGCCAGGATGCAACCCGAGCCGGCCTTATATGAGGTCTCAGCAGAGTTGCTCGAGGAAGTGGGCGAGCTGACGGGCCTGAAGGTCGCGATCGTGATGAAGGAGCACGTGGGCGCGGGCCCGGGCGCCCATGGCCTCGCGCCCGGCGGCGCCGAGGTCAGCCAGGGCGCGCAGGCTGGTGAGCAGGGCCACGGGGTCGCCGGGGGTGAAGGCGAGGCCGGCGTGGGCG
>NZ_JACCSO010000409.1 GCF_013812955.1 Nannocystis sp.
CTGTGAGGCCGAGGGCGGGCGCGGGACCAGGTGCATGCGCGAGCGGGCGCTCGAGCGCGAGGCGCCGCGCAGGGCGGCGATGCGGTACTTGTGCTGCTCCTCGAAGTGCTGGTGCATGATCGCCGCGAGCTGCTTGCGCGGGTCGTCGGCGCCGAGGTGGTCGCGCAGGCTGCGACGGAGGTCGGCGAGCATGGCGTCGGCGGAGGGGTAGCGGTCGGCGAGTTCGCGGGCGAGGGCGCGGCGGAGGATCGGCTCGATGTCGGGGGGCAGGTCGTCGCGCAGGGTTCGCAGCGGCGGGAGCTCGCAGCGGATCACGCGCTCGAGGGTCTCCGCGTCGGACTCGCCGGCGAACAGGCGCTTGCCGGTGAGCAGCTCCCAGAACACGACGCCGAGGGCGAACAGGTCGGCGGAGGCGGTGAGCGGCTTGCCACGGGCCTGCTCGGGGGACATGTACGCGAGCTTGCCGCGCAGGTGGCCGGTCTGGGTGTGGCGCTTGCCGGTCGCCTTGACGAGGCCGAAGTCGACGATCTTGGTCCAGCCGTCGAAGCCGATCATCAGGTTTTGCGGCGACATGTCGCGATGGACCAGGCCGTAGGGGTGGCCGTCGGCGTCGCGCAGGTCATGGACGGCGGTGAGGCCCTCGCAGGCGTCGATGATGATCCGGAGGACGACGGGGAGCGGGAGCTGCTCGTTGCGCGGACGGAGCTGGCGGATGAGGCCCGAGAGGGTCTCGCCGTCGATGTACTCCATCACCATGAAGTGCAGCCCTTCCTCGTGGCCGAGGTCGAGGATGCCGGCGACGTGGGGGCTCTGGATCTTCGCGGCGATGCGCGCTTCCTCGAGGAACATCTCGACGAACTCGGGCTCGGCGGCGAGGTGCGAGTGGATGACCTTGATGGCGACGAGCTTCTCGAAGCCGGCGTTGCCGGTGGCGCGGGCGAGATACACGGTCGCCATGCCGCCGTGGCCGAGGCGTTGCACGATCTCGTAGCGGCCCAGCGCGCGGTAGGTCGCCATCGGGTCGCCGGGCGCGACGGTCGTCGCGTCCGTGTGACCGGGCGGCAGCACCTTGGTCTGGGGTTCGGGCTCCACGATCAGGCAGGCAGGCAGCGTAAGCGGTGAGGCAGATGAAGGCGCAGCGCCCCGCACTTCGCGGAGAGCCACGGACTTCACCATACGTCAAAGCCTGGGGACGATCACTCACTCGCAACGCGGCGCAGCACCGCCTGCGGGAGTCTTCCAGGTGCTTGCAGCCCTCGAACCCGAGTGCCGACTGGTGGATTCGTTGGGAATGGTTGGTGATGGGCGCGACCGAACATCCTCCCACATCTACCTCCACCCCGAACAAGTAGATTTTTCATCTATTCAAACCAGTGATTTTTCTGTATTTCAGCTCACTGAAGCGCGCGGTGAGCGGCGCACAGCAGGTGGGCGAAATGGCGCGAGGCTGGATACAAGTTGCCGAGGAGATCTCAGAGATCTGCTCCGCATACGAAAAAACCTATTATCCGTCGTGCTGAGTCATGGTAGATTGTCCATGCCCGGTCCGACGCGGATCATGATGATTGATGATTGATTTCATGGGTTTGAAGCGATATGTCCACAACTTGGTCACTGTGCGCGATTTACGCGACATAGGGTGGTGTGGAATGGGCCTTGCGTGTCGGGTTCGGTTGACGTAGAGGGCTGAGAGCAGGAGCTAGCAGGCGAAGGGAGGACATCATGGCGAAGCGACAGACCCGCAGGAGCATCTCGGTCAAGGGCATCACCTATCAGCGTCTAAAGGACTACTGCGAGTCCTCGGGGCTGAGTGTCAGTGGCTATCTTGAGGATATTATTGCGGAAAAGCTGGATGCCGCCGGCGTCCCGGTACCGACGGTCGTCAAGCCGCGGACGGCGACGAAGCTGGTGGAGGCCGACGACATCGTGTCCCAGCACTTTACTTTCTGAGCACTCAGGTCCCTGAGTGCGGCTGAGGCACTCAGGTCCCTGAGTGCGGCTGACTGAGGCACTCAGGTCCCTGAGTGCGGCTGACTGAGGCACCCAGGTCCCTGGGTGCGGCTGGGTCCCGAGTTCATCGGGAGGCCGAGCCGTATCTGGCATGAGGAGGGTGCGACAAGTGCGAAAGCTCGTCGCCCCGGATGCGCGGACCCGGGCGCCGCGCTGCAAAGCTGACGGACAGACCTGGTAGATTTGTCGGCAATGACAAAGAAGTACCTCCAGTCTGCCCGCGCGCGTCTCTCCCGGCGCCGCGCTGTACAAGCGATGGGTACGCTGATCGGCACCGCGGCCCTCGGGTGCGGAGACGGCGGCGGAGGTAGCGAAGGAGCGACGGACGGCACGAGCGGAGGCGGCACGAGCGGCGGCGACGGCAGCAGCACCGGGCAGCCGACCACCGGCGGTGGTTCGCAGACCAGCGGCGAGGTGCCGACGACCAGCGGCGGGACCGACGAGGGCAGCACCGGGAGCACGAGCACGGGCGCGGACGAGAGCAGCACCGGGAGCACGGGCGACGAGACCACGGGCGCGCCGGTCGACGAGTGCGGGGGCGGGGCCAAGCTGACGCCGAAGGAGCTGCTCGCGGGCATCGACCACGTGATCGTGCTGATGATGGAGAACCGGTCCTTCGACCACTACTTCGGCGCGCGCAAGCTGGTCGAGGGCGAGGCGGTGAACGGCCTGGTGGGCGACGAGCAGAACTTGAACATCGACCTCGCGCCGGTGCAGGTGTTCGAGATGGAGGAGTTCGAGCCCGCGGACCCGCCGCACGGCTGGGAGTCGTGCCACAACCAGTTCAACCTCGGCGAGAACAACGGGTTCGTGTTCGAGAACGAGAAGGCGAACCCGGGCCTCGGCGAGCAGGCGATGGGTTATCACGTCCGCGAGCACATCCCGGTGCTGTACGGGCTGGCGGACAAGTTCACCTTGTGTCAGCGCTGGTACGCCTCGGTGATGGGTCCGACCTGGCCGAACCGCTATTACATGCACTCGTGCTCGTCGGGCGGCGGCAAGACCAACTTCCCGAGCCCGTTCTTGAAGACGCTGTGGCACCGCTGCGACGACGCGGGGATCACGAGCCGGATGTACTGGAGCGACGTGCCGTGGGTGGCGGGGGCCTTCCCGCTGATCCCTACGGTGTGGAGCAAGCTGGCGGAGGACTACGAGGGCTTCAACATCGCCGCGCTGCAAAACCCGTACAACATGGGGCGGTTCTTCAAGGACTGCGAGGCGGGCGACCTGCCGAACTTCGCGGTGATCGACCCCGGCTTCACCTCGAACGACGACCACCCCTCGCACAACATCCAGCTCGGGCAGATCCTCATCGGGGCGATCTACAAGGCGCTGGCGACCAGCCCGGTGTGGAACAAGACCCTGTTCATCATCACCTACGACGAGCACGGCGGCTTCTACGACCACGTCGCGCCGCCGGAGACCGGCGACGCCGAGCCCGAGTTCACGCAGCTGGGCTTTCGCGTGCCGTCGCTGGTGATCGGGCCGAGCGTGCGCAAGGGCTGCGTCAGCGACCTGCAGTTCGAGCACTGCTCGATCGGCAAGACCCTGATGACCCGCTTCGGCATCGCCCCGCTGAACGAGCGCATGGCCCTCGCCAACGACGTCTCGTCGTGCATCCACCCCGACTACATCAATGACCCGCAGCCGGCGCCGCCGGTGCCGCTGGTCAACGCCTCGCTCTCGAAGCTGCTCGCCGGGGTCGGCGAGACCAACAGCCAGCCTGAGCTGTTCCTCGCGGCGGGCGTGACGCTGGACGAGGCCTTCCGGCGCAAGGTCCGGGCCGACACGGTCCAGCTGCTGCAGACCGCGGCAAAGCTGGGCGTCGTCCGTCTGCGCCCGTGAAGCGGGCGCGGTGCCGTGCTAGGGTGGTGCCCCCGTGGCTTACGTCGTCCTCGCCCGCAAGTACCGCCCGCAGCGCTTCGCGGACCTGGTCGGCCAGGAGCACGTCACCCGCACTCTGGCCAACGCGATCGCCCACGACCGGGTGCACCACGCGTATCTGTTCTGCGGTGCGCGTGGCCTCGGCAAGACGACGGCGGCGCGGCTGTTGGCGAAGTGCCTGGTGTGCGTCAAGGGCCCGACGATCGACCCCTGCAACGTCTGCAACGAGTGCACGGCGGTCACCGAGGGTCGCTCCGTCGACGTGATCGAGATCGACGGCGCGAGCAACAACAAGGTCGAGGATGTGCGCGGCATCCGGGATCAGGTGCGCTACTTGCCGCAGTCGGCGCGGCGCAAGATCTACATCATCGACGAGGTTCACATGCTCACGGGCTCGGCGTTCAACGCCCTGCTCAAGACGCTCGAGGAGCCGCCGGAGCACGTCACCTTCATCTTCGCCACGACCGAGGTCCACGAGCTCCCGGCGACGATCCTGTCCCGCGTGTCACGCTTCGACTTTCGCCGGCTGTCGAGCGCGCAGCTGGTCGCCCACTTGCAGTGGATCCTCGGGCAGGAGGGCGTCAAGGTCGAGGAGGCCGGTCTGTACACCGTCGCCCGCGCCGGCGACGGGTCGGTGCGCGACTCCCTGACCCTGCTCGACAAGGTCATCGCCTTCGCGAGTGATACCCAGCAGGTCAGCGCCGAGGAGGTTCGCCTGGTGCTCGGGGTCCCGAGCACCCTCGCGGTCGCCGGCCTGGTCGAGGCCGTGCTCGCCCGCGACGCCGCCCTCACGCTGCGCCGCTTCGACGAGGTGTTCGCCTCCGGGCAGGACCTGCTGGCGCTCTCGCTCGAGTTCCTCAAGCACCTGCGCGACCTGATGGTCGTCAAGCTGGTCGGCACGCGCGAGTGCCTGGTCGACACCTCCGATTCGGACTTCGAGCAGCTCCGGCAGCAGGCCGCCGGGGTCGAGAGCGTGGTGCTGGCGCAGCTCTTCGACCGCTTCACTCTGGTCGTCGACGCGCTCCCGGAGACCCGGGTGCCGCGCCTGGTGCTCGAGATGGGTCTGCTCGACCTGGTCCAGAGCGAACCGTTGATACCGCTGGGGGATCTGATCGATCGCCTGGAGCAGATCTCCAGTGGAACGCCTGTCGGAGGCGGTAATTCCGCCCAGCGCGGCGGTTCGGGCGGGGCCCGACCAGGACCCGGCGGCGAGGGGCCACGTCGCGCGGAAATGCCCGCACAGCCGGTACAAGCGCCCCGGAACGCCGCGCCGGTGGTTTCGCCTGGGCCGATGGCATCACCTGGACCGGGGCCTGGACCGGGACCGGCGGCGGCGATCCCCGTGGACCACAGCTCGCCGTTCTCGAAGATCCTGGGGTCGTTGCTCACCGGAGGCGCCGGCGGGGATGCTCCGGCTGCCCGCCCGCCCGAGACGCCGCGGCCGGCTCCGGCGGCGGCAAGGCCGGCCGAAGTCGCGCCGGTGTCGCGCTCGGCCGAGGCTGACCGGCCGCGGCCCGGCCAGTCTGGCCAGTCGTCGGTTCAGCCGCCCGTTCAACCACTGGCTCCGTGGGAACCCGGGGCGGGTGGACGCGACGAGCCCACGCCGCCTCGGAACTCGAACCCCGCTGCACCGGCGCGGTCGGTCTCGGGTGCCTCGGGTGCCTCGGGTGCCTCGGTGCCCTCATCACCCTCGGCTGCCTCGGTGCCCTCATCACCCTCGGCTGCCGCGGTGCCCTCATCACCCTCGGCTGCCGCGGTGCCCTCGTCACCCTCATCAGTGGAAGGTCAGGTTGCCGATACACGCCGGGCCGGGGAGGATGCGGCCGCCGATTGCGGTGGGGCATGCCCCGGGGCGCCGCGACCGGATGCCGTGGGTGTGATCCCGTGGGCGAGCATGCCGGCGTTCTCGGCATGGGAGCTGTTCCTCGACCGGATTCGGCCGAACGAGGGGCCGCTGGTCGCGTTTCTCGGCGAGCTGGGGCTGGCCAAGCTCGGCGATGGGGTCGTGCGCCTGGCCGGGGCGGCCCGGCAGTTCGCAAAAGGGCACCTGCGTGACCAGGCGGCGATGCGGGCCGAGGTCGAGTCGTTGATGCAACAAGAGCTCGGGGTGGCCTTCAAGCTCGAGCTCGTCGAGGGTGAGCCGAGCTTGCCGGACCTGCCGAGCCTGAAGTTGCTCGAGGTTCAGCGCGCCGAGGCCTTGCAGGCGGCGGTGGAGCGCGAGGCCGCGGCCAGTCCGGAGATCCAGGCGCTGATGGCTCAGTTCGATGCCAAGGTCCGCATGGTTCGTCCGCGTGGAGCGCCGCAGGCTCCCGGCGCGCGCTGACCTCTCGGCGACCTCGGCGACCTCGGCAACATCGGCAATAAACGCGGCAGAGGCCAATAAGGGGGTTTTATCCCCGGTCGCGCGGGCGTATGATGTCTGCACCATGAGCGAGTTCGACCTTGGAGCCATGATGCGGCAGGCGCAGCAGCTGCGCGAGCAGATGGAGACCATGCAGAAGAGCCTCGACAAGGAAATTGTCGAAGGCACCGCCGGCGGCGGGATGGTCAAGGCGAAGGCGAGCGGGACGCAGCAGATCCTCAGCCTCGAACTGACCCCGGCTGCCCTGCAGGAAGACCGCGAGATGCTTCAGGACTTGATCGTCGCGGCGGTCAACAACGCCCTCGAGCGGGCCAAGGCCCTGACCCAACAGAAGGTCGGCTCGCTGTTGCCCCCGGGTCTGATGGGGCCGGGCGGTCTGCCGGGTCTGTGACCGCGAGCAGCGACACCCTGAACCCGCTCCAGCGGCTCGCCGCACTGCTGACACGTCTGCCGGGGATCGGCGAGAAGACGGCGTTGCGGCTGGCGCTGGCGCTGGTGCGTTCGGACAGCGAGTACGTGCAGGCGCTGGGCGAGGCCATCAGCGCCATCCACAACGAGCTGCGGCTGTGCGCCACCTGCTGTGACCTGTGCACCGGAGAGGTCTGCGAGCGCTGTCGCGACCAGAAGCGCGACGCCGGGGTGATCTGCGTCGTCGCCCAGCCTCAGGACCGCATGGCGATCGAGCGTACCGGGGCGTATCACGGCCTCTACCACGTCCTGCACGGGGTCCTCGACCCGCTCTCGGGGATCGGCCCCGGGGAGCTGCGCATCGAGTCCCTGCTGCGGCGGCTCCGTGGCGATGCGGTCCGCGAGGTCATCGTCGCCACCAGCCCCAACGTCGAGGGCGACGCCACGGCCCTCTACCTGTCAAAACTCCTGCAGCCGCTCGGGGTTCGGGTCACTCGCATCGCCTCCGGGGTCGCCGTGGGCGGGGAGCTCGAGTACGCGGATCTGAACACCCTGCATCGTGCGCTCGCGGAGCGGCGCTCGCTGTGAGGGGCCGCGGAGCGCAGCCGACGCGGCATCACGTGAGGACCCGGCCGGGCCGGGTCGCGCGCCGCTGATGGGCCTGTGACCCGCCGGGGTTTTGCCGCGCGCTCGTCTGAGCCCCGCGAGACCACGCCTGGGTCCCCTGATCTTCGCGCTATGGAGCCGTTCATACGGGCATCGGCGCGATGGACTTGGCCGCGTGAGTTTGTTACGGTTTTCCGGCCGTCGGGCACCGGTCCGAAGTTACACGCCGCCTCAGGAGTCCGTCCCTTGAACCCGATGAATCCCCAGCTCGTGATGTTTGAAGAGGAGCTCAAGCAGATCCAAAAGATCGTGGACCGCCTCCTGCAGGATTCACGCTCCCGTACGATTCTCCTCATCGACAAGAACGGGTCGCTCGTCGCCGCCTCGGGCTCTGCCAGCGAGCTCGATACGACCTCACTCAGCTCGCTCGTGGCGGGCAACGTCGCCGCGACCGGTGGCATCGCCAAGCTGCTGCAAGAAGATGAGTTCACCGGCCAGTTCCACGAGGGGAAGGGGATGTCGATCAACCTCTCGCTCGTCGGTCGGCGCATCATCCTCGTCGTGCTGTTCGACAAGAACACGACGCCTGGTCTGGTCCGCCTGCGCGTGAAGCGGGCGCAGGACGAACTGGTCCCGATCTTTGAGGCGCTGGCGATCAAGTCCAGCCAGCCGGGGTCCAGCGCCCTACCAGAGATCACCGACCAGGATATCGACGACCTGTTCAACGACTAGCGAGAGCCGCCCACCGATGTCCTTCATCAACTACAGTTCGCGCGAGATCAACTGCAAGCTGGTTTATTACGGGCCAGGTCTCTGCGGCAAGACCACGAACCTGCAGTACATCTACAACAAGACCCGTCCCGAGGCGAAGGGCAAGATGATCTCCCTCGCCACGGAGACCGAGCGGACGTTGTTCTTCGACTTCCTCCCGCTCAGCCTTGGTGAGATCCGCGGGTTCAAGACACGCTTCCACCTCTACACGGTCCCCGGTCAGGTGTTCTACGACGCCAGCCGCAAGCTGATCCTGAAGGGCGTCGATGGCGTCTGCTTCGTCGCCGACTCGCAGGAAGAGCGCTTCGACGCCAACATCGAGAGCCTCGAGAACCTGCGCCTGAACCTCAATGAGCAGGGCTACGACCTCGACAAGCTGCCGTACGTCATCCAGTACAACAAGCGCGACCTGCCCAACGCGATGAGCAGCGCCGAACTGGCGCGGACCCTGAACACCACTCAGGTCCCCGAGTTCGACGGCGTGGCGACCACCGGCATCGGTGTGTTCGACACCCTGAAGATGCTGGCCAAGCTGGTGCTGGCCGAGCTGCGCAAGGGCACCTGAACGCCTCCAGCTCGCGTCGCTGTCGCTGTCGCTGAGATCGCTGAGATCGCCGGGCTCGCCGGGATCGCCGGATCGATGGGGATGAATGTCGAGGAGACGTCGCCCCGCCGGGAGCACGCGGGACCGCGGCTGCGGCGCCCACAGCACCCGTTCGTGGCCCCGGGAGATCGTGCCGGTGACGGGCGCGTTCGGGAATTAATGGTTGGAGCGCGCGGAACGCTGTGTATGATGCGTCTCGAGACGCGTCTCGCGCTCCTTTGATCGCAGAACCTGAGCGGAGCCCCATCACGTATGGCCACGGAAGACTGGATTCAGGAATCCCTCGCGCGGCTCGAGAGCCTTGAGGAAGAGCGCAATCGTCACGAAGCCGCGCTCGAGACCGCGAACGACTCGGCCGCGTTGCGGATGCACACCCAGGCGATCGAGCGCCTCGAAGCCAAGATCCGCTCGCTCTACGCGGAGCTCGAGGCCGCCGCCGAGCAAGGCGATGGCAGCGCAGAGGCCGACAGCGACGACGAGGCCGATGACGACGCGGACGCGGACGCGGACGACCACGACCACAACCAGAGTGGGAGCGCCGCCAGCAGCAACGTCGAGACCCGACTGTTCAGGCGCGAAGATGTCGCGGCGCAGGCTGCCGTGATCGCCACCGCGCCCGCTCAGCCGGCGCCGGTCAGCACGCCGGTGGCCTCGCCCTTCGGCGGTTCGCCAGCAGCGTCGGCACCCGCGTCGCCCTTCGGTGGTTCGGCGCCCGCGTCGGTACCCGCGTCGCCCTTCGGTGGTTCGGCGCCGGCAGCTTCGCCCTTCGGTGGTTCGGCGGAAGTGGCACCCGCGTCGCCCTTCGGTGGTTCGGCGGAAGCGGCACCCGCGTCGCCCTTTGGCGGTTCGGCGCCGGCGTCCAACATGTTCGGCTCGTCCTCGGGGGCTGGTTTTTCATCGGCGCCGGCGAGCTCGTTCAGCGGGAGCGGTGCGAGCTTCGAGGACGACGAAGGTCGGCGCTCGGGTGCACCGTGGGGTCTGATCATCGGTCTGGTCGTGCTGCTCGGTGGTGTCGGCGGCTACTTCGCGCTGCGGCCCAAGGATGAGCCGCCGCCGGTGGTCCCGACGGGGCCGGCGACGGTGATCAAGGCTATCGAGGTCCCGCCGGACACGCAGGGCCCAAAGACCGTCAAGGGCGGCAACGTCGACTCGATCTCGGGCACGCAGTACAAAGAAGGCCGCTCGCAGCCCAGTGGTGGCGGTGGTGGCTCGAGCGCGCCGGCGGGTGACAAGCCGAAGAAGAAGGACCCGCGGACCAAGATCGAGAAGACCGACGATCCGCTGGCCGGCATCGACTAGTCACGCAGCTGCGACTGAGAGACCGATCAGGTGCCCGCGCTGCTGCAGCCGGGCACCTGAGCTCGTTAAAATCGTTCACACGAAGCTGCTCGCCTCGATCGCTCGCCACACGAGCACGCCCATCCACGTCAGGCACACCAGCTGCACGACGAAACCGGCGAAGCGGAGGTTGATCGCCACGGCGCTGCCCGAGGCGATGTGAACCAGCGACTGAAACACGCGCGCGCCGAGGTAGGTCAGCGCCAGCGTGTCCATGTGCGCCGAGCCGGCATGCATGATGGCGCCCGTGAGCACGACCGTGGCGAACAGCGGCAGGTTCTCGACGCAGTTGACGTGCGCCCGCATGAGCCGGCGATATCGAGGGCTGCCGTGGGGCTCGTCGGCGGGGAAACCATCGATGGGCGCGATCCCGGTGAGCACACTGCCGACGCGGACACCACCAATGCCGACGGCGACGAGCAGCAGGGTCCAGGCGACAAAGCCGAGCAGACAGAGGAGAGGGGTGTACATGGCCCGGAATGGTAGCGCCGGCCTGGCGAACTCGGCCGTGCCGACCCCGATATCTGCACTTGAGGTCGCTCGGAAGATCGGCAGCTTACGGCCCATGTCGCAGGCGCGTTACATTCGGTCGTGGTGACGCAAGTTCGCCCTCCCGGCGCTCAGGAGCTCGCAGCCGTGCCGATGGGCTGGCGGCTCGGCTTCGGGTTGTTGGTGCTGGCGGTGCTGGGATTTGCCCTGTGGTCGGTGATGCTGGTGGTGCGGGTGCGGGAGCTGCGAACGCAGGTCGAGCGCAACGTCGGCTGCCTGCTGCAGGCGACGTCGTTGCAGCGCATGACCAGCGCGGCGATCGAGGGCGGCGGGCGAGCAGTGCCTCACGAGTGGAACGTCGCGGCGAACGGCATGGCGCAGCAGGATCCGGATGGGCTCGATGAGGCGTCCGGGCGAGTGCTGCGCGCGACGCTGGTGGCGATCGAGGCGGCGCGAGCCGGTCCGAGCGTGGTGACGCTCGGGGCCTTGCGGACCGCGCTGGACGGTCTGGTCGCGCAGATCCGGCGCGACAACGCGGAGCGCTCGGCGGTGCTGGGTGCGTCGTGGGGCGCGCTCAGCTTCCTCGTGTTCATGGCGCTGCTGCTGGCCTCGCTCGTGGTCGTGCTGGTGGCGCTGGTCGAGCTGCGCCGGCGTCAGGCGCTGCGCCTGGCCGCGGAGATCGCCACGACCGCGGAGACGCTCGCGGAGACCCGCTCGGCCTTGCGGGCCCAGGAAGCAGTGGCGCGCCTCGCCGATGAGCTCCGCGTCGCCCGCGACCGCGCGGAGGAGGCCTCGGCGACCAAGACCCGGTTCATGGCGACGATGAGCCACGAGCTGCTGACCCCGCTCAACATCATCATGGGCTACGCGGAGCTGGTGCGCGAGCGCTGTGAGGAGCACGCACTGGCCGAGGTCAGCGGCGACGTCGACAAGCTCGAGCAGGCCGCGCAGGGCCTGTTTCGGTTGCTGAGGCACGTGCTCGACATCACCGAGCTCGACTCGGGGGTCTTCGAGACCGAGCAGGAGGACGTGGAGCTCGGCGCCATGCTGGCGCGGGTGGCCGAGGAGTCCCGGCCGGTGGCGACGCGCAACGGCACGAGCGTGACGCTGGCGGTCCCGGAGGGGCTGAAGATCCGCTGCGATCGGCGGCGGCTCGAGACCGTGGTGGCCGAGGCGGTCAGCAACGCCAGTCGCTTTACCAAACGCGGACACGTCACGCTGCGGGCCAGCGCCGAGCCGGCGTGGGCGCTCGTGGAGGTCGTGGACGACGGCCCGGGCATGCACCCCGAAGACTGCGAGCGGGCGACCACGCCGTTCTTTCAGGCCGACGGCAGCTCGACGCGCGCCCACGACGGCGCGGGCCTCGGTCTGACGGTCGCCACGCGGCTGTGCGCGCGCATGGGTGGGACCTTCGAGCTGCGCAGCGCGCCGGGTCAGGGGACCACGGTGAGCATCCGCGTGCCCTCGCAGCCGCCGGAGTGAGCCGTTCGCCTGTCCGAGGGGACAGGTCAAAATGGTCACAGCGCGAGTCGCCGGCCCTGGGCCGGGAAGATCAGGCGCGCGCCGAGATCGGGCAGGGCCGCGAGCTGCTGGCGGATCTGCCGGGTCGCGTCCGGTGCGGGCTTGATGTGCGTGATGGCGACGACGAGGCCGTGCAGGGTCACCTCCCGGGGATCCACGGCCGACGCCAGTCGCGTGAGCTCGGCGTGGAGCCGGCCTGGCGTGAGATGCCCGAAGAGGCGCTCGTCGGGCCGTGGATCGGGGTACGAGACCTCGATGAAGATCGCCCGCAAGCGACCTTCGCCGATCATCGGGGCGATGCGGGCCCACAGTCGGGCCAGGTGACCGTCGCCGGGGTCCGGGTCCGGACCGGTGTCGCCGAGGTACAGCAGGGCGTCGCCGGTCGCGGTCCTCAGCAGGAAGGCGCTCGAGCCGCCGGGATGGTTCAAGGGCCATGTCTCCACGGACAGGCCCGTGCCCGGCAGAGACGTCAGCTGCCCGGGCTCCAGCTGCAGCGGGCGGTACACGCCGAGCCGCGGCGCGGGGCCGATGTCGGCGAAGAAGTTGGCCCAGACTGTCCCATTGAACAGGTGGTCGCGGATCGCCGCGAGGGTGGTCTCGCTGCCGCCAATGAACTTACCGAACTTGCCGGGGCGGTCGTCGGGGGCGGCGAGCAGCAGGCCGACGAGGTGGTCGAGGTGCGGGTGGGAGATCAGGTAGCCGCGGATGCGCTCGCGCAGGGCCCTGTCGGCGCGCTCGCCAGGGCCGAGGCTGCCGAGCGCGACGGCGCGCTCGAGACCGGTGAAGACGCTGCCGGCGTCGAGGCATACGAAGTGGTGGCTGCCCACAGGCGCGACCAGGTAGGCGGAGAGATCGTCGCTGACGATCCCGCCCTGGGCCCCGAGCACGACCACGTCGAAGCGCGGGTCCGCGATGCTCGGGCACACATCCGCCGGGCAGGGTGCAGGGCTGCGCACGCCGGCGGCCTGACATGCGGTCAGGGCGGCGAGCGCGAGGCCGGCGAGGCGGGGGCGGAGCGCACGGCGGCCGCGAGCTGTCTGCGAGGACAGGTGAGTTCGGGGACGCACGAGGCAGGATGGTAGTACATTTGCGGCGCCATGGAGCTCGTCGACATCGGAGTGAACCTCGCGCATCGGTCGTTTGCCGGAGACCGTGACGCGGTGATCGCCCGGGCGCTGGCGGCGGGGGTGCGCACGATGATCGTCACCGGCACCAGCCTGCGAGCGAGCCAGGAGGCGCGCAAGCTGGCCGAGGCGCGGCCGGGGGTGCTGTATGCGACGGCGGGGGTGCACCCGCACGACGCCAAGCACTGTGATGCGCAGACGATCGCCGGGCTACGGGCGCTGGCGGCTGCGCCGGCGGTGGTTGCGATCGGCGAGTGTGGCCTCGACTTCAACCGCGACTTCTCGCCGCGGCCGGTGCAGGTCGAGTGGTTTCGCAAGCAGCTCGAGCTGGCGAAGGAGCTGGGGCTGCCGCTGTTCTTGCACGAGCGCGACGCGGCGCCGGCGTTCCTCGAGGTGCTCGACGCGGTCAAGCCGGAGCCGGCGCAGGTGGTGGTGCACTGCTTCACCGGCGACGGGCCGACGCTGCAGCAGTATCTGCGGCGCGGCTACAACATCGGCATCACCGGGTGGATCTGCGACGAGCGGCGGGGTGAACACTTGCGGGCGCTGGTGCGGTCGATCCCGCTGGACCGGCTGCTGGTCGAGACCGACGCGCCGTTCCTGACGCCGCGCGACCTGCGACCCAAGCCGGCCGCGGGTCGCAACGAGCCGGCCTTCCTCGTGCACGTGCTGCGGGCGATCGCGGCGGGTCGCGGCGAGGCGCCCGAGGCGGTCGCCGCGGCGACGACGGCCAACGCCCGGCGCGTGTTCACCAGGCTGGCCTGAGCGCTCAGGCGGGCGCGCCGGGGGCGACGGTCTTGAGCTCCTGGACCACAGCGGCCATCGCGGCGGCGTCGAGCGGCGGGTTGGCCTGGATGCGCTCGAGGGCGGCCTTGTTGCGCTGCTGGGCCGCGGCGTCGAGGCCGAGCTTGGCGGCGTAGTCGGGGTTGTAGACGCCGAGCCACCAGAAGCCCGCGGCGCGGACTTTGGGGATCTGCGGGAGCGTGGCCTCCGAGAGGTCGGCGAGGGTCAGGTCGGCGTCGGTGAGGTCGGCGGTGGACAGGTCGCAGCGGGACAGGCGGGCGCCGTGGAGGATCGCGCGGCCGAGCTGGGCCTGCTTGAACACCGCCCTCGTCAGCACCGCGCCGCTGAGGTCGGCCTCGACGAGGTTGGCCTCGCTGAGGTTGGTGTCGGTGAGGTTGGCCTTGTGAAGGATCGCGGTCGCCAGGTTGCTGCCGCTGAGGTCGGCGCGGGCGAGCACGGCGAGGCTGAGGTCGGCGCCGGGCAGGCTGGCCCCGGGGAGCTTGGCGTCGAAGAGCTGGGCGTGGCGCAGGCGCACGCGGGGCAGCTCGACGTTCACCAGCTCGATGCCGTGCAGGTCGGCGTGGTCGAGGAAGGCGCGCGAGAGGTCGAGCTCGGTGAAGTCGACGTTGGCGGCGGCGAGGTAGCGCAGGAGCTGCTCCTGCTCCGGGCTCTTGACCTCCTCCGACATGACGTTCTTGCCGGTGTTGCGGTCGACGCTGACGCCGATGTAGGGCTCGAGCTGGTCGACGGCGACGGCGATGAGGTTGGCGGTCGGCTTGCTGAGCTTGACGCCGGTCTTGGGGTCGTTGTTGCCGTTGGTCTTGGGGTCGTTGTTGACGACGGTGAGCAGCTCGCGGATGGTCACCTGGCGGCGCTCGGCGATGCTGAGCGCGACGTCGACCTGCTGGGCGAGCGCGGCGAACTCCATCTGCTCGCCCGTCTGCGCGATCTGCTTGTTGATGAGGGCGTTCTGGGCGTCCATGCGCTCGACCTGCATGTACGAGGTCAGGAACACGGCGAAGCTGATCGCGCCGCCGAGCACGGCGAAGAGGGTGCTCATCGCCATGACGCGGAAGGCCGCGGCGATCGAGATGCCGGCGATCTCCTCGGCGGCGGGACGGAAGCGGCGCAGGCGGTCCCAGAGGTCGGGCAGCTGGGAGCTGTCGCGGGTCCAGGCCAGGTTGAACAGGCGCTCGCCGAGGCCGGGCAGCTCGCCGCCGGCCTCGCGCAGGACCTCGAGGCCGCGCCGTTGCAGCCGCTTGCGCCGGTTCTCGAACACGTAGTGGCCGATCAGCACGCCGAACAGGCAGGTGATCAGCAGGGTCAGCATGCTGGTGGCGACGAACCACATGGCCTCGACGCGGAAGGCGACCGAGATCACCAGCGCGAGGATCACGCCCATCGCCATGCCCTTGAGCATCGAGGGCTCGCTGATCCACAGGATCAGCCGCACGATCGGGTTGCGGGGCGGGCGCGAGGGCGGACGCGGGGCCGGACGCGGGCTGACCGGAGGGACAGGTTGTGACGGGGCCGTCACCGGCGTCATCGGGTGCTGCGAGGGCGCCTGCGGCTGCGGGTACTGCTGCGGCGGGTGCTGCTGCGGGTAACCAGGATCTTGCGGGTATCCGGGCTGCTGCGGGTAGCCGGGATCTTGCGGGTACGCGGGCTGCGGGGGCTGGGGCGCCGGGTAGTACGGCTGCGTCGCGTCGAGCGGTGGGCCGCCCGGCTGCGGTGCAGGCGCGGGCGTGAAGGTGCCGGACTGCGGCGGATGGCCGATGACGGTGTGGGCAGGAGGATGGCCGCCGGAGGGCGTGCTGGGAGGATTTTGCGAGTTGGACATGGCCCGGGCGGGGCGCACTATAGCTGCATCGGTGAGGCCGGCGTATCATCGCGGCGCCGTGACGACCGATCCATCCACCGACGCGAGGGCGTGGCCGCCGGTGCCACTCGAGGCGTGGCGCGAGCAGGCGCTGCGTGAGCTGAAGGGGGCGCCGCTGGAGCGCCTGATCGCGCGCACGGAGGGTCTGGAGATCGAGCCGCTGTACCCGGCCGAGCCGAGGGCGCTGCCCGGGCGCCCGGGCCTGCTGCGCGCGCCCGGCTGGACCGTGTGCCCCGAGACCACGCATCCCGACGCTGCGTCGGCGGGCGCCGCGATCGCTCGCGACCTGCAGCGCGGAGCCACCGCGGTATGGGTGCGGCTCGACGAGCGACTCGCGGCGGGGGTGGCGGGTGCACCGGCGCCGACCGGCCTGCATGGGGTCGTGATTCGCAATGTCGATGCGCTCGAGACGCTGCTCGCCGGCGTCGACCTGGCGCGCACACCCGTGACCCTGGCCGTGGGGGCTGCGGGCCGCGGTATGGCGGCGCTGCTGACGGAATTGGCCAGGCGCAGAGGGGTCGAGCCGGCGGGGCTTCGCGGGCTGCTCGGCTGCGACCCGCTCGCGGCGCTGGTCACCCGGGGTGGCCTGGCCTGGCCGATCGAACATGCACTTTCGGACATGTCCGAAGTGGCTGCCTGGGCGCGCGCCTCGGCGCCGGGGCTGCGGACCGCGCTGGTCGACGTCGGTGGTTATCACGACGCGGGGGCCGGGGCGGCGGAGCAGCTCGCGGTGCTGCTGGCGAGCGGGGTGACCTATTTACGAGCGCTGGCCGGCGATGGCACGACGATCGCCGCGGCGGCGCAGCAGCTGGGCTTCGCGGTCGCGGTCGGGCGTGACCTGTTCCTCGAGCTGGCGAAGTTGCGAGCGGCGCGGCTGTGCTGGGCGCGGGTGATGGC
>NZ_JACCSO010000411.1 GCF_013812955.1 Nannocystis sp.
GCCGCGCGGCTCGGTCGGCTTCGCCAGCGACGCGCTCTACAACTTCGACGCCAAGGACGGCGTGCTGCGCGCGACCATCGCGCGCGCGACGTACTACGCGAACGACATCTACAACGATCCGGCGGCGGATCCGTGGCGACCGAGCGTCGACGCTGGCGAACTGCGCTTCCGCTTCCTGCTCGCACCCGGCGATGAGCAGCTGCCGCGCCTGGCCCAGGAGCTGGAGGAACCGCCGCACGCCCTGCTGGTCGCGCCGCGCGCCGGCGACCTCGGGCGATCGGGATCGTTCGCATCGCTGGCGCCGGCCTCGCTGCGCCTGACCGCACTCAAGCCGGCCGAGGATGGGGATGGGGTGGTGGTACGGGTGCTCGAAGGCGCCGGCAAGGACACCGCGGCCTCGCTGGACTGGCTCGGGCAGAAGCTCGATCTCGGCTTGGTGAAGGCGCATTCGTTGGCCAGTTGGCGGGTGCGGGCCGTCGCCGGGGTGTGGACAGCGGGCCGAGTATCGATCGTCGAAATCCCGGCGGGACAGGCCGCCAAGGCCGCCGGGGGCTGAATGACCCACCACCTGGGTGCGGATCGCCAGCTTGGGGTAGGATAAGCCCCGGGGCCGCCCCGGGAGCCGACCACCAACGAGTGGGACCAGGCGGGACCGGTCGGCAACCTGAGATCGGCTTCCGCTTCTGAAGCGTAGGTGCGTCGTTGCCTAGCCGATGGAGGCCGGGCAGATTCGATGCATGCGCAACGCCGTCCTGATCCCGTTGATCCTCGTCGGCATCGAAGCGGGTGCGGCCGAGGTCAAGATCCGCGAACTGCGGTTGTCCGGCGGCGTGACTCCGGAAACCGATGAGCCGGAAGGGACCGATCGTGTCGGCGCGACCTCGGCGTCGATCAGCTTCGACGGCGACGGCGCCCTCGATTACGGGCCCCGTGGCGGCATCACGCTGTACGAGTCGTTCGGATCCCTGGGACGCTACGGCGGATTCATGCTGGGCTTCGGCTTCTCGCACTCCGAGCAGGAGGGCGACGCCGCGCACCAGTCCAACTTCTCGCCCACGCCGATCACCTACGACGGTCCGATCAAGCGCTGGGTCAACGTTTTCGATCTGCACCTCGGTTGGGCCTATGCCCTATCCGACAAGCTGCATGTCGAGGTCCTCCCGTTCGTCGGCTACGGCTCGATGCGCGTCCAGGACACCATCGCCTTCGGCGGCGGTGTCAGCCGCGATGACCATGGCACCAGCGACGGCCCTTATTGGGAGGGCGGGCTGACGCTCGGCTTGTACTACACCTTCGCCAATGGCGCGCAGCTCGGCGCGAACGGCGGTTGGCTGGTGAGCCATGGCCGTGCGTCGATCGGGTACTCCGACGGCTCGCTGGTCTACGAGATCGACCAGAGCGGGCCGGTGGGGAACATCACGCTCGGTTTCCGTTTCTAATCTCGCCAGGCGACCAGGGCCTGCACCAGTCCCGGTCCGCGGCGGCGGTAGCTCCACAGACGCGGATCGTCCCAGGTGCAGACGTCGGCACGGGTGACGCCGGTGACGCCATGCACGGCGAGGTCGGCGACGATCGCGCTCGCCAGGTCGAGTCGGGCTCGATCGCCACGCTGATCGCGCAGCGCATGCGCTGGCCAGGAGCGCGCATCCAGCACTGGCCCATCGACCTCGTAATGCGCGGCCGAGATACCCGGGCCGATGAACGCCTGCCAGGTTGAACACGGCTGGCTCGTCAATCGGGCCAGAGCGGCGATCGCCGCATCGACGATCCCCCCGGCGGTACCACGCCAGCCGCAATGCGCGACGGCGATCGCGTTGCCAGCGGCGAGGCACAGTCCGGGGCAGTCGGCCCCGAATACCGCGATCGCCGGGCCAGGGGTGCGTGTGGCGAGGCCGTCGGCAACGACCGCGGCGACGTGGGCGTCGGCCGGGGCAATCGCGCAGCCGTGCACCTGATCGGGAACCGCGCAGGGACCGTGGCAGCCGACGCTGGCGAGGAATCCCGAGCGGCGTTCGGCATCGCGCATGTCGCCGTGAGCGACCGTGCTGAACGCGAGATGCACATCTCCGGCCAGCGTCCAACGCAGAGCCACACCCATGGTCGGGAGATTAGGCGGTCTCGGCTCGGCGCGAGCCTGCCTCTCAACCTGGCATTGGCCGGGGGATGGTCGGAGTAGGGTGCTGACATGGCGCGCATCGCGGTGATCGGAGCCGGCGCGATCGGCTGCTTCTATGCGGCGCAATGCATCCTCGCCGGCCACGCCGTCAGCATCCTGATGCGCCGCGACGCGGACCGGGTCGCCCGCGATGGCCTTCGGCTGCGCCAGACCCCGACGGATCAGGTGGCGGGGACCAGATGCGGCGAACTGACGCTGCCGCCCACGGCCATGCGCGTCTGCCGAGTGGCTGAGGACCTCATGGTAGATGGCCCGCCGGACTGGATTCTGGTGGCGGTCAAGACGACCGCTCTGGCGCAGGCTGCCGATCTGATCGCGAGGGCCGCTTCGCGCGGTGGCGCCGTTGTGGTGCTCTGCAACGGCCTCGATGTGGAAGAGGATCTGGTGACGGCCGTCGAGCCGCGACGGTTGTTCGGCATGCTCTGCTTCGTCTGCGTTGACCGCGACGGCGAGGGGGTGATCCATCATCATGCCCATGGCCGAGTGGCCGTCGGCCATCGCGACGACGATGCGTTCGAGACCTCGCGCCTCGCCGACCTGATGATCGCCGCGGGCGTCCGCTGTGATCGCGTGCCTTCCCTGCGTGAAGCGCGCTGGCGGAAGTTGGCCTGGAACATCCCCTTCAACGGCCTCGGCGTGGTGGGGTCCCGGGGCGGAGCCGATACGGCGATGATCCTCGCCGACATCGGCCTGAGGGCCCGGGCCGAGGCGCTGATGCGCGAGACCATCGCGATCGCCAATGCGGATCTCGCCGGGCGCGGGCGAGGTGAGCGCATCGAGCCGGAAGAGCTGGTGTCCGAACTCTTCGAGCGGACCGCGGGCATGGGCCGCTATCGGACGAGCACTCACCTCGACCGGCTCGCTGGGCGGCCGTTGGAGCTCGACCACCTCTTCATGCGCCCGCTGCAGCGGGCGCGAGCGCTCGGGGTGGCGGCGCCCGAGTTGGGCGCATTGGTCGCTCACCTCCCGGTCACGTAGGCTGGACGCCTGAAGGTTGGCGCTCAACGAGTCTCGACGCTCGCTGCGGGTGGCTAAGGTGCGTCGGAGAGTGGGAGACGATCCCAGCCTCGAGCGGGGCGCCTTGACAGCCAAGGGCACCTCCACATAGTGCGCCACCCCAACGCGGCCGCGGTCCTGAAAAGGACGTAACCCGTTGGCGCCATTGACAAATCAATAGCTGGAGCAGGGAGAGCTGAAGTCTCACATCGTCCTTCGGGTTGGTGTGAGCA
>NZ_JACCSO010000377.1 GCF_013812955.1 Nannocystis sp.
GCGCTGAAGGTGCCGGCCCCGGTGGTCCCGGTCCCGCTGTTTCACACCGAGGGCTCGCTGCAGATCTTCGGCGGCGTCGCGGAGGCGGTCACGCAGGAGGAGGCGCGCCGCTTCTGCGCCGAGCTGCAGGTCCCCGAGCTGTCCACCGGCGCGCTGCTCACCGGCTGGCGGCTGCCCGAACAGCGCGAGCTGCCGGGCCTGGCCGCGGGCTTTCGCGGGCCGGGCCCGTTCTGGGCCGAGGACGGCGCGGTCGTCCAGATCTCCGAGACCAAGCCCATCCCGCAAGCCGCGCCGTGGCTCGCCGACCTGTCGGCGCCCGATGCCGCGCTGCTCGCCCGCTGTGTGCGATCGATCCACTGAGGACGCGCGTCGGCGACGACGGGTGTCCGCGCGTCGGCGACGACGCGTGGGTCGGCGACGATGCGCGCATACGTGTCTGCGCGTCTGCGCGCATGCCCTGCGACGGGTCGTGGAGGCGACGATGCGCGCCTTCAAGCTGGAGGCGCTGCTATAACGACAAGCTGCGCGGCCGACAGGCGCGACCCAGAAGTCGAGTATGCAAGGACGGGGCGACAGCGACGGCGGAGGCGGCGGCGGCATCAAGGTGCTGCGGCGCGGGCTGCTGGCGCGGCTGTCGAGCGGGGGCCAGAAGGTCGCCGAGCTCGAGTCGATCGTCGCCCACCTGCACGAGCTGCTCAATACGCGGGTCGGCGAGTCGCTGTCGGCCCCCGACTTCGGCATCGTCGACTTCGCGGATCTGGTGCACAACTTCCCGGAGGCGACCCAGGTGCTGCAGCAGAGCATCCGCGCGACGGTCATGAAGTACGAGCCGCGCCTGCGCAGCGTGTCGGTGACGCCGGTGCCGAGCCAGGACCCGCTGAGCCTGGCCTTCGAGATCTCCGGACGGCTGGCGAGCGGCACCCATCGCGGGCCGTTTCGCGTGCGCACGGAGCTGAGCTCCAGCGGCAAGATGCAGGTGTCGGGCCGCTAGGCGAACATCATGAGCTTCTCCCACTACTACAAGAGCGAGCTCGCGTTCATCCATGACCTCGCGCGAGGCTTCGCCGAGGCCAACCCGGCGACCGCGGGCCTGCTGAAGGAGCGCAGCAGCGACCCGGACGTCGAGCGCCTGATCGAGGCCTTCGCGTTCCAGGCGGCGGGGATCCGGGCGCGCATGGACTCGGTGCTGCCGAGCATCGTGCACGGCCTCGCGGAGCTGCTGCTGCCGCATTACCTCCGGCCGCTGCCGGCCGCGACGATCGTCGAGTTCGCCCCGAACCTGCGGGCCCTGCGGACCCGCCACAAGATCCCCGCGGGCCGGACCCTGGCGACCAAGCCGGTCGAGGGCACCGCCTGTAAGTTTCGCACCTGCTTCGATGTCGACCTGCTGCCGCTCGAGATCGCCGACGCCAGGCTCGACGACTCGATCGCGTCCCGGCCGAGCCTGAAGATGACCCTGCGCCTCAGCGAGGCCGGCAAGGGCGCGCTGCCCGAGTGCAACCGCCTGCGCATCTTCCTGCACCACGGCGAGCCGACGCTGCCGGCGACGCTGATGCTGTGGTTCGCCCGGCACCTCACCGGCGTGTCCGTGCAGGTCGGCGGCGAGCCGGCGGTGGCGCTCGGCAAGCAGGCGGTCGAGCTGGTCGGGCTGTCGCGCTCGCTGGCGGTGCTGCCCTGGCCCGACACGGCGCCCTCCGGCTTTCGCATGCTCTTCGAGTACTTCACGCTGCCGGCCCGGTTCCACTTCCTGGACCTGGTCGGCCTCGATCGCGTGCGCACGGCGGGCACGGAGATCGTGGTCAGCTTCGAGTTCGATCGCCCGCCGGGGCTGCCCGCGGCGATCAAGCGCGAGAACCTGCGGCTGTACTGCACGCCGGCGCTGAACCTGTTCGAGGCGACGGCCGAGCCGGTGCCTTACAGCCCGCTCGAGCGCGAGCACCTGCTGCGCGCCGACGGCGTCGACCCCCGCCACATGGAGATCTACGAGCTGCGCAACGTGACGGGGGTCGGCCGCGGCAACAACCTGCGCCGCAGCTTCCTGCCGTTTTATCGGTTCGCCCACGCCGGCAGCGCGGCCCGCGGGGCGCCGGTGTACTCGCTGCGCCGCAGCCAGGCGATCGACGGCGGGGTCGACACGTACATCTCGCTCGACGAGCCGCGCGGCGCCCCGCCGCTGGCCCACGAGGAGTCGGTGTCGATCGAGATGCTGTGCACCAACCGCTTCCTGCCGCGCGGGCTGCAGCCGGGCGCGGTGACCGAGTCGGCGCCGGGCTCGATGTTCCGCGGCTACGAGAACATCACCCCGGTGACCGCGCCGGTGCGCATACCGCTCGGCTCGGACGCGCTGTGGCGGCTGCTGTCGCATCTGGCGCTCGGGCAGCGCGGCCTGGCCGACGTCGAGTCGCTGCGGGCGATGCTCGGGCTCTACAACGTGCAGGGCCTCAACCAGATGGAGGACGGTCGCATCAACGAGCGCCAGATCGACGCGATCCGCAAGGTCCAGCGCGAGATGGTGACCCGCCTGGTCTACGGCGTGCCGATCCGGGCGGTGCGCACGCGGGTCGAGCTCGACGAGGCCGGCTTCCCCAGCATCGGCAACGCGTTCCTGTTCAGCGCCCTGCTCAGCGAGCTCAGCGGATCGCTGGTCGAGCTCAACGCGGCGAGTGAGGTCGTCGCCGTGTTATCCGCGTCAAAGTTGGAGTTCCCATGGCCGGTCCAGATCGGGATCTAGAGGGCCCCTGGAAGGTGTGGCAGGACCGGCTCGTCGCCGAGCCGACGCGCCATGAGTTCGTCGACGTGCTCGACCTCCTGTCCCGCTTCGCCGACCCGGTGATCCTGCGCCACGCGACCTCGCTGGGGTTCTCGCGCGGGGAGGTCGAGGCGGTCGAGATCCGCGAGGGCGAGGGCAAGCCGAGCGCGACCGTGACGGCGGCGTTCTTCGGCCTCGGCGGTGAGACCTCGCCCCTGCCGCTCTCGGTCGCGGAGGAGGCCGACCGCGACGACGACCACGCGACGGTGGTGCGCGGCCTCTTCGACATCTTCCACCAGCGCCTGCTGACGCTGATGCACATGGGGATCACCGCGCTCGACTACCCGCGCAGCTTCCGCGAGGACGGCAAGGACCCGTGGACCCGCGGCATCCTGGCGCTGCTCGGCCTCGCGGATCGCACGACCTCGCTGCCGCCGGCGGTGCTGCTGCGCCTGGCGCCGATCCTCGCCACCGGCGTGCGCTCGCCGGAGATGCTCGAGGCCGGCCTGCGCATCGCCCTCGACGGCTGGCTCGACCGCGCCCAGATCCGCTGCTCGCCCTTCACCGGCGACTGGATGGAGATCGATCGCCCCGAGTGGTCGCGGCTCGGCGGCACCAACGCGGCGCTCGCCTCATCCTCCGTGCTCGGCACCACTGTCATGCACCGCGCCGGCGGTGCGCGCATCAACGTCGGCCCGCTCTCCGGCGACGCCTACCGCCAGTTCATGCCCGGCGGCCAGGCCCACGCGCGCGTGCAAGAGTTCACCGGGGCCTTCCTCTCCGCGCCGGTCAAGCTCGAGATGGTGCTCGAGGTCGAGGACATGACCTACCCGCCCGGTCGGCTCGGCCAGCGCAAGCTGGGCGATGACCTCTGGCTCGCCCGCAGCGGCAAGGCCGGCCTCGCGACCAAGATCCGCGTCGCGCTCGAGGAGGAGGCCCCGCGGTGAAGCAAGGCAAGCTCGTCATCACGGTCGTCGACCACGACCAGCACAAGTCGAAGGCGCACACCTTCACGCGCAGCCCGGTCCGCATCGGCCGTGACCCGGAGAACGAGATGCACCTGGCGTACCGCTTCGTGTCCTCGTGGCACGCGGTGGTCCGCTTCGACGGCCGCTCGGCGCGGGTCGAGGACCTCGGCACCGTCAACGGCTTCATCATCGACGGCACCCGCGTCGAGGCCGGCAAGAGCGCCGAGGTCCGCGGCCGCCTCGTGGTCACGATCGGCCCGCTCGAGCTGATCGTCGAGCACACGCCGTCCGAGACCCGCAGGCCCGCCGCGTCCGAGCCGGCCCCGACCCCCAGCGAGCTGCTGCACCAGCGCGACCGCGCGAGCGCCCAGGGGGCGATCGACAGCGACGAGCCGGCGCTCCTGAGCTCCGGCCACACGATGGCGATGAACCTCTCGAAGGTCCACGGCGCGGCGCTGAAGCTGCGGCCGCTGTACGAGAAGCTCAGCGCGGCGCAGGCGGCCTGGACGCTGGCCCACAGCGAGGCGGTGCGCGAGCTGAAGGCGGCGCGCGACGAGACCGGCCTGGCGCTGCTGCGCCGCGAGTTCCCGCCGCTCAACGACGGCGGCGGCGGCCCGGTGATCGTCGATGATGTCGACAATCAGTTCTTCCAGCAGGCCGAGCTCGGCGCGGTCGCCCAGGCCGCCGAGGAGCTGGTGCACGGGCTTCGTGGACCCGCCGACCTCGCGGAGACCAAGCGCTTCCTGGCGCGGGTCATCGACGTGACGCGGACCTTCGCGGTCTCGGCGGTCGAGCAGCTGACGGCGATGGACCGCCAGGACAGCGAGCTCGGGGTGAAGATCGACCGCGATCAGAACCCGGTGCTGCTGGTCGACTCGCCCGACGAGCTGCTGCGCCTGCTGCTCGACTGGCGCGGCGGACGGACCGAGCGCACCCACCAGCTGGTCGAGGCGCTGGCGATCGCGCTGGCCCACCCGACCGCGGTGCTGCGCGGGGCGCTGGCGGCGGGCCGCAAGGTCAGCCAGCAGCTGGCCCCGCGAGAGATCGAGCGCAGCGTCAGCGTCGGCTGGCCGACCCGGGCCGGCGCGCTGTGGCGGCGCTTCGAAGAGCGCTACGAGGCGGTCTTCGGCGACGGCGAGGACGGCTGGTCGCGGGCGCTGCGGGGCCAGGCGGCGCAGGCCGTGAACGAGGCCCTGGGCCGGCTGGGCGTGCCGCTGTTGGCCAGCGAGAGTGACGACGAGGACGAGGAGGAGAACGAATGATGCGAGGGTTCACGGGGCTGTGCGTGGCGTTGCTGACGATCGGCGGCGCGGCGATGGGCTGCAAACAAAAGCTGCAGGAGCTGTCGATCTGCCCGGAGATGGTCGCCGCCGGAAAAGCCACGGAGTCGGTGTCGAGGGATCTCCCGATCGACGTGTGGTTCGCGGTGATCCTGCGCGGCTTCGACCGCACGGCGATGGACCCCGGCGACGAGCCGCGCGAGTGCAGCGGGCAGCCGGTCGAGGTGACGTGGCCGACCGCGATGTCGGCGGACCCGCGGGCCAAGGCGCGAAAGATGACCCGCGAGGCCCGGACCGCGGACGACCTCACCTTCGCGCAGATCGACGACGACAACATGCTGGTCTGGGCTCGCACCGACCTGCTCGAGAACGGCGACGCGATCGGCCCGGTCGCCCTGGTCCACTGGGTCCCCCGCGGCGTGGAGATCAAGGGCATCGGCACGGTCCAGGCCCCGGCCCAGCGCGTTCGCATGCGCCTGGAGCAGGTCGGCGAGGACCTGCGCGTGCTGGTGCTCGAGAGCGAGACCTGCAAGCCGGACGACCCGAACAACTGCGCCCGCGAGGCCCAGATCGTCCCGCTCGCCGACCAGCGCTTCGTCAGCGCGCCGATGATCGAGGACGGCGAGGACCGCGGACCCGCACGCTTCCTGCTCGCCGACTCGCGCGAGGAGCCGCTCAAGGACGGCTGGGTCCGCCGCTTTGAGCTGCAGCGGCGCCTCGAATTCGACGGCCTCACCGTCGCCGTCCAGGAGAACATCAAGACCCGCGACTGCGACCCGAAGACCCCCGCGACCCCCTGCGAGGAGCACGTCGCCGCCAACGAGAAGCGCACCCTGGAGTTCAAGGAGGGCCTGCTCTACACCTCCCGCGGCGCATGGGGCCAGATCGGCAAGCCCACCCTCGCGAGCACCGTGAGCGCCGAGTAGATCGTCGCGCCTCCGAACGCGGCCGGAGAGGCCGCGTCGGTCGACTCGGCCCAGCCAACGCGACTGAAACGCGGCCCGGAGAGGCCGCGTCGGTCGACCCGGTTCAGCCAACGCGACTGAAACGCGGCCCGGACGGGCCGCGGAGAATCAGCTCGCTGAAGTCAGTCGGCGCCGCGGGCCCGATCGACATCGGTGCGGGTCGGACGGTAGGTGTCCTTACGGATCTGGAGGTCGACGGTCAGGACCTTGCCGGACTTGCGGGTCACGGCGAAGACCTCGTTGGCCTCGGCGAGGGAGCGCTGCTTGGTCATCTTCAGCGTGTTGCGCTTGAAGGTGTTGCGGCGATAATTGATCGGGCTGTTGAAGCCCTTGCGGTCGGGCACCTGCATCAGCATCCAGCGACCGAGCTCGGTCAGCACGAAGCCGTAGGCGCAGGTGGTGTCGGCGCAGTCGTTGTCGTAGGCGATCCACAGCACGCCCATGCCGTTGAGTTCGGTGCGGGCGACGACCTTGCCGGCGGTCTTGCGGGCGATGATGCGCTTGAACGGGCGGTAGGCGCCGCGCTCGGTGACCTTGCGTTTGCCGACCTCGTAGGTCTTGCTGACCTCTTCTTCGCTGTAGAGCGAGAGCAGCTTCTTGTTGGGGAAGACGCGGAGGGTCTTGAGATCTCCGTCGCGTTCCTCGATCCGCGTCAATTCCGCCGGCGTGAGATCGAGCCGTCGGGCGCAGCCGCTCGCTACCAGCGTGAGCAGTAGCAACGCGGCGGCGATTCCGGGGACGATTCCGGGGACATGATGGAGCTTGAGGCCCCGCAGTTTGCTGTGCCCTTTCACCTGACTCATGGCTACCATGGGTCCTTACGCCTCGGTGCGACTCAAGTCAATGTCGCCGCGCGCGCGCTTGTGCGTGGCGAGAAGGATGTTCGGGAGCAAATCGCCGATGATTAGGGTGACGATCATTCGCCAGGGGTCCGATGAAGGCGGGGAGGTCAAGGAGTTCCTCAGCGGGCAGATCACGATCGGCCGGGTGGAGCGCAACGACCTCGTGCTGGTCAACAACCGCGTCTCGAGCGTGCATGCGCGCGTGATCCAGGCCGAGGGGGGCGGGGTGACCCTGGTCGACAACAACTCGACCAACGGGACCTTCGTCAACGGCTCGCTGGTGCGGGGCCCGGTGGCGATCGAGCCCGACGACTCGGTGGAGATCGGCACCTTCACCCTGCATTTTGAGCACGTCGAGGTCGAGGAGCACGGCGAGCACGGCGAGCACGGCGAGCACGGCGAGATCGGCGAGATCGGCGAGATGGGGGAGGCCGGGGACGACCTGTCCGAGATCGCACCCGAGTTCGATGAGTTCAGCGAGGAGCCCGGCGAGTTCTCCGAGCCCGATCTGCTGCCCTTGCAGGAGGTCCAGCCGGAGGCCACGCCGCAGGAGGCCTTCGCCCCGCCCTCGCAGCTGCACCGGCGGCCACGGCCCGCCGAGGTCGCGGTGGCGTCCGGGCGGCCCCGGGTCAGGACCTTCGCGGACGAGCCGACGGCCCCGCCGGCGTCGTCGCCGTCGTCATCGTCGTCCTATTCGCGATCGGCGCTCACACCGATGCCTGCGCAAGCGCCTGCGCCCGCGCCGGTGCTGGTCCCCGCGACCGGCCTCGCCGGCGCCTTCGTTCGCTGCGCCGCGGCCATGGCTGCGGAGGGCGATGGCCGCAGCGAGTCGCGCGCGCTGGTCCATGCCCGTCCGGCGGTCGATGCCTGCTGCGCCGACCTCGACCCGCGGCAACGCCGGCAGTGGAGCGAGTGGATCGCCCGCGAGGTCGCCGGCCTCGGGGCGCTCACCGATATCCTCGCCGACGAGACCGTGTCGGAGATCCTCATCCAGGGCGCGACCATGATCGAGCTCCGGCGCGAGGGCGTACGCGCGCGTCATCCGACCCGCTTCTCCTGCGCCCAGGCGCTCGAGCTGGCGCTGCAGCGCATGATCGGCGCGGCCCCCAGCGAGCTGCAGCCGGTCGTCGACGGGGTCAACCAGCTGCCCGGGATCGGCGAGGTCGCCGTGCACGCGGTCGGCCGTCCGCTCGTATACGGGGGGCCGGTGGTCCTGCTCTCGCGGCCGCAAGCGGGACCGCGCTCGCTCGCCGACCTGGTCACCAACGGCCAGCTCAGCGCCGAGGCGGCGAGCGTGCTCGAGGACGCGGCGCTGCGCGGCGCGAACCTGCTCGTGTGCGGCCCGCCTGGCCTCGACTGCTCGGGATGGATCGCGGCCGTGGCCGCGGGCGTGCCCGAGACCGCCCGCGTGGTCGCGGTTCATCGCGGCATGATCGCGCGCGCGCTGGTCGACCGCGCGATCGTGGTCGACGGCGCGCGCGATCTTTCGGGCGCGCTCACCAGCGCGCTGCGCCTGCGCCCGGATTCCTTGGTGGTACACGAGCGCGGCGGCGCCGAGGCGACGGCGCTGTGCGGCGCGGCCCGACGCGGCGGCGGCTCGACGATCGTCAGCGTCGCCGC
>NZ_JACCSO010000410.1 GCF_013812955.1 Nannocystis sp.
GGCCCACCCTCTCCGACCGCGCGTCCGAACGCCCACGCAGCATCCGCCGCGCAGCCCGGGCGCGCCGTCGTCCGCTTGGCCAGCAGCCCGCGCAGCCAGTCCTCGAGCCTCGGCGGCACCGCGAACAGCGGACGAAACAGCCCCGGCGGCTCGTGCAGGTGCAGCCCCGCGAGCCGGATCAGATCCGGCGCGGCGAAGGGCGGCAGCCCGCAGCACAGCTCCCAGAGCATGCAGCCGAGCGCGTACAGGTCGGTCCAGGGCCCGTAGTCACGCCAGCGCCCGAGCAGCTGCTCCGGGGCCATGTACGCCGGCGTGCCGCCGCTCTGCGGATCGCCGCCCGACTCGCCCGGCTCCTCGACCGACACCAGCGCATGCGCGACCCCGAAGTCGGTCAGCTTGATCGCCACCTCCGTGATCCCCGACAGCAGCACGTTGCCCGGCTTCAGGTCGCAGTGGACCACCCCGCGCGCGTGCGCGTGCGCCAGCGCCCCAAGGATCCCGCGCGTCAGCACCTGCACGAGCGGCCAGTCGAGCGCCCCGAGCAGGCCCTCGAGGCTGCCGCGCGGCAGGTACTCCATCACCAGGTACGGGCTGTCGGCCGCGAGCGCGTGCCCGGAGGCGCGGGCCGCCGCCTCGCCGACGATGCCCTGGTCGAACACCGCCACGATCCCCGGATGCAGCAGCCCGGCGACCGCCCGCACCTCCCGCGCGAAGGCCCGGCGATAGCTGGGCTGCCGGGCCCAGTGCTGGCCGATCACCTTGATCGCCACCGGCACCTGCTCCACGCGATGCACCGCGCGCCAGACCTCGCCCATGCCGCCGGAGCCGATCGGTCGCTCGAGCACGAAGGGCCCCAGCGCGGCGCGCTGGACCTCTGCCTCGTGGCTCACGGTTTCGGCGGTGATCGGGGTCGTCATCGCCCCTCCAGAACGAGTGCCCAGGGCGGGATTCGAACCCGCACGCTTTCGCAAGGGATTTTAAGTCCCCCGTGTCTACCATTCCACCACCCGGGCGGGCCTGCACTTTAGGACAGATCCCCGACTCGCCACAAGCGCGAGGAGCCTGGCCATGCGAGCACGTGCGCAAACTATCACCGCTGTACATTTGTGCCCGTGCGCGGAGTCGTTTAGCATGCGCGGGATCGCGTGCTAAGCCCCGACCTGGTCAACACCCCGATGGACGCCGCCAACGCCCCGAAGCCCCGCTCACTCCTCCTCCCGGCCGCCGTCCCGGGCCAGAGCCCGGTCACGCCCGAGTCCGGTCCGGTCCGCGAGCCCGACTTCATCGAGATCCGCGGCGCCCACGAGCACAACCTACGCATCGACGAGCTGCGGGTGCCCAAGCGCAAGCTCGTGGTGTTCACCGGGGTCAGCGGTTCGGGCAAGTCGAGCCTCGCCTTCGACACCCTCTACGCCGAGGGCCAGCGCCGCTACATCGAGAGCCTCTCCGCCTACGCGCGCCAGTTCCTCGGCCAGCTCGAGCGGCCCAAGGTCGAGCACCTGCGCGGCCTCTCGCCGACGATCGCCATCGAACAGAAGAGCGCCAGCAACAACCCGCGCTCGACCGTCGGCACCATCACCGAGATCTACGACTACCTGCGCGTGCTCTACGCCCGCGTCGGCGTCCAGCATTGCACCGATTGCCACAAACCAGTGCGCAGCTCCTCACCGGAGCAGATCGTCGAGGAGCTGCTGCACGAGGCCAAGGACGCCCGCGTCACCCTGCTCGCCCCGCTCGTGACCCACCGCAAGGGCGAGTACAAGGACCTGTTCGAGGAGCTGCGCGGCCGCGGCTTCGTGCGCGTCGAGGTCGACGGCGAGATCCACCCGCTCGAGACCCCGCCCAGGCTCGACAAGAAGCTCAAGCACACCATCGCCGTCGTCGTCGACCGCATCGTCGCCCGCGCGTCCGACCGCCGCCGCATCACCGAGAGCGTCGAGCTCGCCCTGCGCGAGGGCCACGGAGAGCTGCGCGCCGAGAGCACCCCGGCCGCCGGTGACAAGTCCGCGCCGCTCAAGCTCGCCTTCAGCGAGGCCCGCATGTGTTGCGGCAAGAGCTACCCGGAGCTGAACCCGCAGAGCTTCTCCTTCAACAGTCCGCTCGGCATGTGTCCGACCTGCAACGGCCTCGGCACCCGCATGGAGCCGGCACCAGATCTCGTCGTGCCCGATACCAGCCTCACCATCCGCGAGGGCGCGATCGCCCCGTGGGCGACCGCGATGGACCGCGGCGAGGGCTGGACCTTCCGCATCATCGAGGGCCTCGCCAAGTCCTGCGACGTCGACCTCGACACCCCGTGGAGCAAGATCCCCAAGAAGAAGCGCGACACCGTGCTGTACGGCGTCGACGGCCAGCAGCGCATCGCCGTCGAGTGGGGCAAGGAGGGCAGCAGCAGCCACGGCACCGTCGGCATGCGCTACGAGGGCGTGATCCCCAACCTGATGCGCCGCTTCCGTGAGACCGACAGCGAGGCCGCCCGCGAGTACTACCGCAAGTTCTTCCGCGAGGCCCCCTGCGACGCCTGCGACGGCAAGCGCCTGCGCACCGAGAGCCTCGCCGTGCGCGTCGCCGACACCAACATCGCCCAGTCGACGGCGATGACCGTGCGCGACGCCGCCGACCACTTCAACACGCTCGGCCTCACCGGCGCCCGCGCGACCATCGGCGAGGGCGCCCTGCGCGAGATCAGCAGCCGCCTGACCTTCTTGCTCAACGTCGGCCTCGACTACCTGACCCTCGACCGCAGCGGCCCGACCCTCTCCGGCGGCGAGGCCCAGCGCATCCGCCTCGCCAGCCAGCTCGGCTCGGAGCTCAGCGGCGTCATGTACGTGCTCGACGAGCCGAGCATCGGCCTGCACCAGCGCGACAACCTGCGCCTGATCCACACGCTCCAGCACCTGCGCGACCTCGGCAACACCGTGGTCGTCGTCGAGCACGACGAGGACACCATCCTCGCCGCCGACCACCTCGTCGACTTCGGCCCCGGCGCCGGCCACCTCGGCGGCCAGGTCGTCTTCAGCGGCACCCCCTCCGAGGTCCTGAATTGCGAGGCCAGCGTGACCGGGGCCTACCTCTCCGGCCGCAAGCAGATCACCATCCCGGCCGAGCGCCGGAGGCCCAGGGGCGCCGTGGTCGTCAAGGGCGCCGCCGAGCACAACCTGCGCGACGTCGACGTCAGCTTCCCGCTCGGCGTGCTGGTCGCGGTCACCGGGGTCAGCGGCGCCGGCAAGAGCTCGCTCGTCAACGGCATCCTGCTGCCGGCCCTCTCGCAGAAGCTGCACGGCAGCCTCGATCGCGTCGGCGCCCACAAGAGCATCGAGGGCCTCGCCGCGCTCGACAAGGTGATCGCCATCGACCAGCGCCCGATCGGCCGCACCCCGCGCTCCAACCCCGGCACCTACACCAAGTCCTTCGACCAGATCCGCGAGCTCTTCGCCCAGCTGCCCGAGTCGCGCGCCCGCGGCTGGAAGGCCGGCCGCTTCAGCTTCAACGTCAAGGGCGGCCGCTGCGAGGCCTGCCAGGGCGACGGCGTGATCAAGGTGGAGATGCACTTCCTCAGCGACGTCTACGTGCCCTGCGAGGTGTGCAACGGCAAGCGTTACAACGCCCAGACCCTGGCCGTCACCTACAAGGGCCACAACATCGCCCAGGTGCTCGACCTCAGCGTCGACGACTGCCTCGAGACCTTCGCCAACGTCCCGCCGCTGCGCCGCATCCTCCAGACTCTGGTCGACGTCGGCCTCGGCTACATGAAGATCGGCCAGACCGCGCCCACCATGTCCGGCGGCGAGGCCCAGCGCGTCAAGCTCTCGCGCGAGCTCTGCAAGGTCCAGACCGGCAACACCCTCTACGTGCTCGACGAGCCGACCACCGGCCTGCACTTCGAGGACATCCACCGCCTGCTGCAGGTCCTGCAGCGCCTCGTCGACGCCGGCAACACCGTGCTGGTGATCGAGCATAACCTCGATGTCATCAAGTGCGCCGACTGGGTCGTCGACCTCGGTCCGGAGGGCGGCCACGGCGGCGGCCTCGTGATCGCCGAGGGCACCCCCGAGCAGGTCGCCAGGGTCAAAAACTCCTACACCGGCCAGTTTCTGGCCCCGATGCTCAAGCTGCAAGCGCCCAGCAAACCCCCCGCGTCGAACGTGCCTGTCATGCCTCTGCCGATGCCGGACAAGCCCGCAAAGCCGACAAGGGCCGAGAAGATCACGAAGACCGGTAAACCCAGCAGGCTGGTCGAGCCGGTCAAGCCGGTCAAGCCGGTCAAGCCGGTCAAGCCGATCATGCGCACCGGCTCCTGACCCTGTCCTCGAGGACAGACTGGTTCACGGCACCGCCTGTCCTCATGGACAGGCCCTCAAGACCATGTCCATTCAGCCATGTCTTTACAGACGGGCCACTCGGCGCACGGCCCGGCCCCTCTTCTGATAGGTCCCGATCAGCTCGCCCTGCGCGAGGATATGGGCTCGGTGAGCCGGCAGAGAACCCGCCCACGATCGAAAAATTTCGGGAGTCTGCGGATGCCCGTCCCCCGGCTCACGCGGGCAGCGTCGCGAGGAACTGTTCGATCAGGGCCGCCACCGCCTCCGGGTGCTCGAGCTGCAGGCTGTGCCCCGCGCCGTGCACCACGTGCAAGCTGGCGTGCGGCAGCCCGGCCGCGAGCGCCTCTCCGCGAGCCCGCGGACACGCGGTGTCCTGATCGCCGACCACGATCTTTGTCGGCACCTCGATCTGCGCCAGACGATCGGGCAGCGGCGGTCGCCCGACCCACGCCGCGATCGCCCGCACCAGGTCACCGCGAGCGGTCGCGCGGATCTGCGCCGCGGCCCGGGCCGCGCCCGCGGGCTCCTGCGCGCGGTAACGGGCCCCGAGCAGCTGCCCGAGGATCGCCGGCATCACCGGCCCGGGACCGAGCGCGCGGATCACCGTCGCCAGCGCGGCGAAGCGCAGGCGATCGGCGCGGCTCGCCGCCAGGGCGGTCGCCGACAGCAACATCAGACCGCGCACGCGCTGCGGATGCGCGAGGGTCAGCAGCGCCGCCGCGGTGGCCCCGAGCGAGGTCCCCACCAGCAGCGCCCGCGTCACCCCGACCGCGTCGAGCACCGCGAGCAGGTCGTCCGCCAGATCCTGGGCCGCGAACGAACGAGGCGCGTCGCCGCTCTCGCCGTGGCCCCGAAGATCGACCGCGAGCAGGCGACAGCGCGGCGCCAGGCGGGCCGCGACCGCGGCGAAGCTGCCGCGCCGCGACATCAAGTTATGAGCGAGCAACACCGTGTCGGGGCCGGAGCCGAGCGTCGCGAAGGCGATGCGCTGGCCGTCGCGGATCACGTGGGGCATGGCGCGATGGTACTGCGTTGTCGACCCCACGACGCGGGCGTATCGTGACCACCACGGTTCGCCATGACAGTACGCATCATCCCCGGGGCGGTGAGTTCGACCAGCCTGCGCGCGCTCGTCCTCTCGGACGAGTCGACGCCGCCGAACCTCGAGCTCGAGCACGCGCGGGGCGGCGACTGCCCGGCGATCAAGATCAGCGCGCACGGCTCCGGCGACCCCCGCTTCGACCAGCACGTCATCGGCGCCGGCGTGCGGCTGTATCTCGCCGAGGCCAGCGGCCTCAAGCCCGGCGGCGACTATCAGCTCGGCACCGCCCACATCCGGACCTTCCCCCGCCAGCTCGGCGACGACGGCGTCCGCATCGCCGTCGCCTCCTGCTTCTCCGACCAGTTCAAGCGCGACGCCGACTACCTGCGCGTGCTGCAGGGCGCCGCCGGCTACACCCCGCTCGCGGCCAAGCTGCTGGTCGGCGACAATCTCTACGTCGACGTCGGCCCGGCCTCCGCGAAGGGACGCACCCCGTTCGAGGAGACCGCCGAGCGCTACCTGCAGTACTTCTGGCGCAGCAGCTACGCGCAGGTGCTCGCTTACTTGCCGACCTTCACGCTGTGGGACGACCATGAGTTCTGGAACAACTACCCGGAGCGGCAGGTGTGGCTGGCGCGCAGCCTGGGCGCCGCCGCCAAGCTGCACGGCGACGCCGCGCTGGCCGGCATCAAGGCGTTCCAGTCGGTCCTGAACCCGCCACCGGTGAGCCCCACGGGCCTGTCCTACAAGTTCTCGATCGGGCCGCTGTCGTGCTTCGCCCTCGACCTCCGGGCTGGTCGCACGCAGCAGGCCGCGGCCAGGCCGGCGATGTGCAGCGAGGCCGAGTTGCTCGCCTTCGAGGCCTGGGCCGCCGGCCTCAAGGGCCCGGGCGCGCTGATCGTCGGCCAGCCCTTGTGGCAGAGCCCGGGCGACTGGCAGGACTGGAACCCGCCGGCCTTCCCCGCGCAATACGCCCGGATCTGGCGGGCCCTGACCGACGCGCCGTGGGACATCGTCGAGGTCTCCGGCGACGTGCACCACAGCCGCCTGCTCGAGATCGACGTCGGCCCCGGCCGTCGCGTATGGGAGCTCGTCAGCTCGCCCGCGTGTTGCATCCCGACGATCGAGTCGATCGCCGCCAAGGCCTTCGACAAGCAGCCTGGCGCCGGCGGCGTCTACTTCCCGGCCACGGTCCCCGTCACCGGCGTGGCCCCGCGGCTGCACGCCTATCACATGGGCACCGGCTGTAAAAACTCGATCGCGCTCCTGCACCTGACCGGGGCCGCGAACGGCGGCGTGCACTTCGCGGGCAGCTTCATCGACCTCGTGCGCAAGACCGCCGCCGCCGGCGTCGCGCCGAAGGCCGGGATCCCGATCGCCGCCGGTGATCACGCGTGGTGCAAGCGCGAGTCGATGTTCGAGCTGCGCAAGCGCCCCTGAGCCGGCACGCGGGCCCGTGCGCCCGCAATTCCGGCCGGCGGCCCCTGGCCCGGAGCAACTCCGCGCGTTACGATGCGCCCGTGCCAAGCCTGTACAACAAGGACACCAAGGCCCTCCTCGGCCTCATCACCGAGGAACAGCTCCAGGTCATCACCGACCGCCTGGTCAAGGAGTCGGCCGATGACCAGGACTACTACATCGACCAGACCACGCTCGAATACCTCCGTGAAGGCGGCGCCGATGCAGCCCTGCTCGCCCTGCTCGCCGCTCATGTGCCGCCCGCGGGTGAAGAAGGCATCGAGATCGAGTGGCGCAGAGACGGCGCCTGACGCCCGCTGAAGCCCTCGACGCCGGGCCGCGCGACGGAGCCCGGCACCTGGTCCCGACACCTGGCCCCGACGTCCTCGCCCCGACATTCTGGCCCGGACGGCTCGCCTCGGCCCCGCGCTCGCAGAGGTCTCTTGTCCGCGCGGACAACGTTCTCTATGCTGGATTCATGTCTTATTCAGCGTTGTGGAGTCGTCCTCGCGGAGTCACCGTGCTCGCGCTCGCCGCGTCGCTCGCCGCCTGCGGTCGCGACGAGATCGGGGCTCCCGACACCGACTCGAGCTCGACCGCGATCGACAGCAGCTCCTCCTCGCCCAGCGATCCGACCGTCGCCACCATGATGACGACGACGACCACGGACGTATCGACCTCGTTCGCCACCGATCCGACCACCGGCGCCCCCACGTCCACCGGCCCGTTCACGACCACCACCGATAGCACCACCGACCCGACGACCACCGACACCGGCAGCACCACCGACACCACCGGCGTCGTCGACCTCTGCGGCGACGGCGTGCTCGACCCCGGCGAGCCCTGCGACGACGCCAACGACGCCGACGACGACGCCTGCGTCGCCGACTGTCAGACGGCGGCCTGCGGCGACGGCTTCGTGTTCGCCGGCGTCGAGCTCTGCGACGACGGCAACCTCGGCGACGACGACGCCTGCCTCGCCACCTGCATCCCCGCGAGCTGCGGCGACGGCTTCGTCCAGGTCGGCGTCGAGGGCTGCGACGACGCCAATCAGGTCGACGACGACGAGTGCAGAAACAGCTGCATCGCCGCCGCCTGCGGCGACGGCATCCTTCAGGCCGGGGTCGAGGTTTGCGACGACGGCAACAAGATCGACACCGACGAGTGCACCACCCTGTGCACCCTGCCCGTCTGCGGCGACGGCTTCCCGCACGAGGGCGTCGAGATCTGCGACGACGGCGTCGACTCGATGGCCTGCGACGTCGATTGCACCCTGCCCGTCTGCGGCGACCTCCACGTCAACAAGGCCGCCGGCGAGGACTGCGACGAGGGCGCCGTCGAGACCGCGCTGTGCGACGCCGACTGCACCCAGGCGTTCTGCGGCGACCAGCAGATCAACGTCACCGCCGCCGAGATCTGCGACGACGGCGGCGAGTCGGCCCTCTGCGACGACGACTGCACTCCCCCCGTCTGCGGCGACGGCGTCAGCAACGAGGTCGCGGGCGAGCAATGCGACGCCGCCGGCAACAGCAAGGAGTGCGACGCCGACTGCACCAACGCCAACTGCGGCGACGGCTTCACGAACCCCGCCGCGAGCGAGACCTGCGACGACGGCAACCTCGAGGAGGGTGACGGCTGCTCCTCCCTCTGCAAGGCCCACAAGATCGTCTTTGCCACCTCCGCGAGCTTCGACGGCAACCTCGGCGGCCTCGACGGCGGCGACGCCAAGTGCCAGGCCGCGGCCATGGCGGCGGGCCTCAAGGGCACCTATCGGGTCTGGGCCGCCGACGTCACCGGCACCCCGCAGACCCGCTTCACCAAGTCGAACATCCCCTACGCGCGCCGCGACGGTGTGATCGTCGCCAACAACTTCGCCGACCTGGTCGACGGCAGCCTGCTGGCGCCGATCAACCTCAGTGAGATCAAGACCCCGCCCGGCTTCGACGACAACACCTGCGGCGGCTTCAAGGGCCTGACCTTCACCAACACCGCGACCGACGGCACCCTCTTCAACGCCCTCGCCAGTTGCAACAGCTGGACCAGCAACAACGGCAATTTCCTGACCCGCGGCGGCCACTGGTCCGCGACCAACAACAACTGGAACGCCCTCATCTGCGGCCAGGCCTGCAACTGGAAGAAGGCGCTCTACTGCTTTCAGCAGTAGCTACTTCCACATCCAGCCGCAGCAGCTGTTGACCGCCGCGTACCTGGACGGGCCTCCAGTGCTGTCTGGTCAAGTGACGCGGTGCTGCGACCCGGCGAGCTCGAGCTCGAGCTCGACGCGGCGGGTCGCCGGGGCCACCGAAGTCCAAGCGGTCAGATCACAGGGCGAGTCGGGTAGTGTGCCGCCATGACCGCGTACCAAAACGTGCAGCAGTTCACGAAGATGCTCAAGAATCTCGACAGCTGGATCGAGACTGCGGTGGCCCACGCGACCAAAAAGGGCTTCGACCCCGAGGTCTTCGCCGCATCGCGCCTCGCGCCCGATCAGTACCCCCTCGTCAAGCAGGTGCAGTCGGCCTGCGACTCCGCCAAGTTCGCGGCGGCCTACCTCTCGGGCCAAAAGGCCCCCGCGCACCCCGACACCGAGACGACCATCGCGCAGCTGCGCGAGCGCATCGCCTCGTGCCTGCGCTTCATCGAGCGCGTGCCCGCGGATGACTACACCGGCGCGGACGATCGCAAGGTCTCGCCCCCGTGGCTGCAGGGCAAATGGATGAAGGGCAGCGACTACCTCACCCAGACCGCCACCCCGAACTTCTATTTTCACGTCACCACCGCCTACGCCATCCTCCGGCACAACGGCGTCGACCTCGGCAAGATGGCGTACATCGGCTCGCTGCCGCTGCAAGACGCCTGAGCGTCGGATCGCCCGGTGCATCCCTCGGCGCATAACGCCCGCGAAGGTCACAACCGCCGCTGGAGCGGCGGTATCACCGGACCACGCGACTCACTGGCAGCCGAGGCGCACGTCGACGACTTCACCGGAGCTGCGAGCGCCGTCGGGGCCGGCGAACACGAAGCTGGCCCGCTCGACCTCACAGTTGCCGCGGGCGTCGCAGCGGCTGGCGGGCATCGCGTAGTGCAGGTCGATGCTGATGACGCCGTGGCTGGCGATCGGCTGGAGCTCCCAGAGGGTCGAGCGGCGGTCGGCGTCGGCGTCGGCCCACACGACGAGCTCGGCGAAGCGCTCGTCGGCGGCGGAGATCTGGCCGTCGCGGTTGGAGTCGAGCGCCGCGAGGGCGACGAAGCCGTTGCCGGGGCGGCCGATGCCGGCCATCCGCGTGCCGCTGCCGAACAGCTCGTGGCCGCCGTCGATGTTGCCGTTCTTGTCGAGGTCGATCGCCAGCCACGGGGTCGCGGCGGTCGGCCAGTCGCGCGCGCCGCAGCCGTCGCTGGCCGTCATCGCGAACTCGGCGTGCGTGCTGGTGTACTCGACCTGGCGGCCGTCGAAGCTCATCACCAGCGGGGTGTTGCAGGCGTCGGTGTTGAAGTCGAAGGCCGGGTCCCCGCCGTTGAGCTCGCAGAAGGCGAACGTGGTCCCGAATTCCGGGTCGCAGAAGAAGCAGACCTCGTAGGTGCCCGGGATGCACTGCGGCGCGGCGATACAGGCGCCCCAGCTCGCCCCGTCGCAGAAGCGGGTGCCCGGCTGCTCGTCGGCGCCGGTGCACGGGCGGTGCTCACCCTTGACGTCGCAGACACAGTTGAAGTCCTCGGGCGCCGGCTTCTGCGGCGGGAGCGGGGGACACTCGCCGCCGGTGTCGTCCGTGTCGTCGGTGTCGCTGTTGTCGGTGTCGGTCCAGCCGCCGGTGCTTCCACCCCCTTCCCCTCCGGTGGTGCCGGGCCAGGGCTCTTCCGCGGCCCGCATCGGGACACAATTGTCGTTGGCCGGGTCGTCGCCCGGGACCGGGGTGGTCGTCGCGGCGGTCTCGCTGCTGACGGAGGTCATGCCCTCGGTGGCCGAGTCGGTCATGGGATCGCTGCTGTGGCCCTCGGTCGCGCTGGCCTCGGTCGCGCTGGCCTCGGTCGCGCTCGAGGTCCCGACCGTGTCGGTCAGACCGTCGCTCTTGATGGTACAGGCGGAGAGGAGCAGGAACGGGCAGGCGACAAGCAATGACTTGGTCAGCATAGAGTCTCGGCGCTTATTCAATTTACCGACCATCGAAAAAAGTGTTTGATCTCAAGGGACGAGGCGCGGATCCGGGAGCGACGCGGCGGCGGCCGGGACACCTGTGTCAGGGCACGACGGGCGTGACGCGGGGTCCGGGCCCGCTCTCCAGGCCTGGTGAGCGATCGCCTATGATGGCGCGCATGACCTTGAATGGGCGTGCGGCGATGCTGGTGACGCTGGTGATGCTGGTGGCGGCGGGTGGGTGCAGGCATGCGGAGCCGCTGGGAGCGGGAGCGGGTGCCGGCCCGACCTCCCAGCCCGAGGGGCAGCCACCGATCGTCGACCAGCTGATGCCCGAAGGTTGGGAGCCGGGGCCGCCGCGCTGGCAGCCGGCCGGGCGTGACGAGCGGCTCATGATCCGTGTCGGCGGCACGGAGCTCGCCTTCGCCGAACGGCCCTGCGCCTACCCGGGCAACTGCGGCTGCATGGTCGCGAGCGAGCACCACTACACGCAAAAGGACGGGCGCTGGACGGTCGTCGTGATCATGCCCGAGGTCGAGTTTCGCACGGTCGTGCGCAAGGGCAGCTGCGGCGAGGGCTGCGGCCAGCAGCCGCCTCCCGACCCACGACGGTTGCGCTCGCTCGGCGCGGTCTCGCCCGACGCCGTCGAGATCATCGAGCAGCACCCGCGCAAGGTCGTCACGCTGACCACCTGCACCGATCCGATGCCGATGCCGTGACGCCGGGAGCGGACCGCCTGCTCCTTCACTGCGCGCCGTGCTCGGCAGGCCGACCGGGCAAGACGAGGATCAGCACCAGGGTCGCGAGCATCGCGGCCGCGGCGTAGAGCGTCATGATCGAGAGCGCCTGGCCCGGCTCGCGGCTCCCGATCTCGTGGTGGCGGATGACCGCGCCCGCCGCGACCACACCGACCAGACCTCCGACCGACCGGAAGAACTTCGCCAGGGCCGTCGTGATCCCGAGGTGTTGATGCAGCACCGACCGCTGGGCCGCGAGCAGCAGCGTCGGCATGGTCAGCCCGAGGCCGGCGCCGACGGTCACCATGGTCGCGGCCGCGGTCAGGCTGCTCGAAGTGGAATCGAGGCATGCGAGCCAGCCGAGGCCCGCGGCGGCGATCGCCACACCTGCCGCCGAGGGCCAGCGATACCCTGCCCCGCGCGCGACCAGACGACCGGCCACCGCGGCCGTG
>NZ_JACCSO010000426.1 GCF_013812955.1 Nannocystis sp.
CTGCACAGCCGCTGCTGGCCGCGATCGCGGCCGTGGGGACCTTGCGATGCAGCGCCTGCTGGCCGGTGCCCCACGAGCCCGAGCGCAGCTGGGCCTCGACGACCAGCAGCGCCGACGCGGCGGCGACGACGAGGGCGTTGCGGCTGGCGAACATGCCCCGACTGCGTCCACTGCCGGGCGGCCGCGCGAACAGCAGGCCGGATCCGGGCGCGGCGGCGATCGCCGCGAACAGCGAGGCGTGCTCGGGCGGGTACAGGGCATCCGGGCCGCAGGGCAGGATCGCCAGTTGCGGGAGGCCCGCTGCCAGCGCTGCGCGATGCACGGCACCATCGACCCCACGAGCGCCTCCGGAGACCAGGGCATGACCGCGGGCCCCGGCGGCGGCCACGACCCCGGGCACACCGGCGAGCAGCGCGCGGCTGGCAGCCCGGCTGCCGACGACGGCGAGGCGAGGGGCGGGCGGCAACTCGCCCAGCAGCAGCCAGCTGCGGTCTCCGGGCAGGCCCAGGGCGGCGGCTGACACGGTCATGGTGGCGCGCATGGCGGTGGGTCGGCCCGGAGTCGGCCGCTGTTGCGACGCCGCGCATTTTTTTGGTGATCTGTTGCCGGCTTCGCGGACACTCACCGGCGTCCATGCCGAGCCCTCACCGTACATCCCGCCTGCTTCCGGTCCTCCTCCTCTCGGCCCTCGGTCTCGGCGTGTTGCCGGGTAGCGTCGCCGCCGCGGACAGCACCGGCAACCCCGGATACGTCTCGGACCTGGTGCTCAACAGCAGCAAGAGCGACCGCTACGCCGAGTACCAGGGCTCGGTCCTGCTGGCCGAGGGCGACACCGTCGCGGCCCTCAAGCGCGAGTACCGGTGGGGTGGCACGACCTGCTCCGGCTACCTCCCGACCGAGGACCAGATCCGGTACCTGTTCGAGGCGATGCGCTCCGGTCGCGCCCTCCAGATCGTGCCCAGCTACAAGGCCGGCGTCGCCGGAGCGCGCTGTCTGGTGGCCCTGAAGGTGCGCCTGCGCCCGAGTCCGCTCTGAGCCGATGCGGCCAGCGGTGTCGTCCCCTGACAGCGATGTCTCGGGGGGCGGCGCGGCACCCAGCTTGTATCTACCTGGAACTGTTTATTTTTCAAAGATTTGGCGCTTTGCCTGGTTCCTGCAGCGTGGGAAGCCGAGGCCAACGCCATGTCGATCCGCACCGCACTCCTGACGCTCACCATGCTCCTCGCCATCCCGGCTTGCGGCGCCGCGCAGGACCGCGACTCATCCGACGACGTGGGCGCCGAGGACGACGACAGCGGTGACCCCAACCAGGAGACCGTGCCCGGCGAGGAGCCGGTCGCGCCCGAGGAGGACGAGGTCGCGCCCGACCAGCTGCTCGCCTGCGACCTGCCCTTCCCCTGCGAGGACCCCGTCGAGCTCATCCGCAGCGCCAGCCTCCAGGGCAGCTACACCGCGGGTGATCTGTGCGCCTTCGAGGCGCTCGCCGCCGCGCGCCCCGGACTGGTCCAGGCCGTCGCGGAGTTCCCGAGCGCCGAGGCGTACATGGACCACGTCCCGGTGGGCCCGGGCGAGGTGCTACGGCAGGCCCACGGCCGCTCCGATGGCACCGGCGTGTGGCAGAAGCCGGTCGAGCGCTGCACCCTCAAGCCGGCGGCGTTCTTCGAGGCTTGCGCGCAGGGTTACGACCCGACCTGCCTCGACACCGAGGCCTGGGTCACGGGCTGCGAGACCCTTGGCAGCCTGACCTGCCCTGCGCCATGATGCGCGCGTGCAGGTACAAGCAGCCGTAGCCCTCCGCGCCGACGCCCCGCTGTCCATCGAGACGGTCGACCTCGAAGGCCCCCGCGCCGGTGAGGTCTTGATCGAGATCAAGGCCACCGGGGTCTGTCACACGGACGCATTCACGCTGTCCGGGGCCGACCCTGAGGGCCTGTTTCCGGCGATCCTCGGCCACGAGGGCGCGGGCGTGGTCGTCGAGGTCGGCGCGGGCGTCAGCTCGCTGCGGCCCGGCGACCACGTCATCCCGCTCTACACACCGGAGTGCCGGCAGTGCAAGTTCTGCCTCTCGGAGCGCACCAACCTGTGCCAGGCGATCCGCGCGACCCAGGGCCAGGGCCTGATGCCCGACGGCACCAGCCGCTTCTCGCTGCGCGGCGATCGGGTGCTGCACTACATGGGCACCTCGACCTTCTCGCAGTACACCGTCGTGCCCGAGATCGCGGTCGCCAAGATCCGCGAGGACGCGCCCTTCGACAAGGTCTGCTACATCGGCTGCGGCGTGACCACCGGCGTCGGCGCGGTGATCAACACCGCGAAGGTGCGAGCCGGCGACAACGTGATCGTGTTCGGCCTCGGCGGCATCGGCCTCAACGTGATCCAGGCGGCGCGTATGGTCGGCGCCAACATGATCGTCGGCGTCGACCTGAACCCGGCCCGCCGGGCGATCGGCGAGAAGTTCGGCATGACCCACTTCGTGAACCCGGGCGAGCTCGCGGGCGACCTGGTGCCCTACCTCGTCAACCTCACCGATGGCGGCGCCGACTTCTCCTTCGAGTGCGTCGGTAACGTCAACGTCATGCGCCAGGCGCTCGAGTGCTGCCACAAGGGCTGGGGCACCTCGGTGATCATCGGGGTCGCCGGCGCGGGTCAAGAGATCAGCACGCGGCCGTTCCAGCTGGTCACCGGCCGGACCTGGAAGGGCAGCGCCTTCGGCGGGGCCAAGGGTCGCCGCGACGTGCCGAAGATCGTCGACTGGTACATGCAGGGCAAGCTCAACATCGACGACCTGATCACCCACGTCATGCCGCTCGCCCGCATCAACGAGGCCTTCGACCTGATGCACCACGGCGAGTCGATCCGCAGCGTCGTGACCTTCTAGCGGCTCACAGTTCGGTGGGGAGATCTGCGGCGGCGCGGAGCTCGCCGCGCACGATCGCGGCGGCCAGGCGCTCGACCTCGGCGCCCATGCTGCGATCGCCGAGGAACGGACCCGCGTGCACCCGAATGCACGCATGCACGCGCGATAGCGCCGGGCTGCTGGGGATCCCCCGGATGTCCATCGCCCGCGCCGCGCTGATCGCCTCGATGGCGAGCACACGCGCCAGGCAGTCGACCACGGCCCGAAGCTTGCGCGCCGCGATCGGCCCCATGCTGACGTGGTCCTCCTTGCCCGCCGAGGTCGGGATCGTGTCGACGCTGGCCGGGAAGCTCAGCGTCTTGCACTCGCTCGCCAGCGCCGAGGCGGTCACGTGCGCCATCATGTAGCCGCTCTCGAGGCCCGGGTTGTCGGCGAGGAAGGCCGGCAACCCGCGCGAGACCGCGGCGTTCATCATGCGGTCCGTGCGCCGCTCGCTGATGGTCGCCAGCGTCGTCAGGGCCGCGGTCATGTGGTCGATCGGGACCGCGACGGTCGCCCCGTGGAAGTTGCCGCCGCTGATGACATCGAAGCCGCCGTCGTCGCGCGCGAGCACCAGCGGATTGTCGGTGAAGCTGTTGACCTCGATCTTCAGCGCGGCCGCGGCGTAGTTCAGCGC
>NZ_JACCSO010000428.1 GCF_013812955.1 Nannocystis sp.
GCGAGTTCGCCGCGAGCGCCATCGCTACGGACGCCGAACGGCGCGAGCATCTCGAGGCCGCTGAGACCCTCGACCAGCTCAAAGGCGACGAGCGCCGCCGCCGGGCCACCGACCTCGAGCACATGCTCGACCTGGACGGCTTGGGCGACAAGCTGCCGGACGTGTGATCGAATGCTGCCGCTCGATCAGCGAAGCGGCCATCGTCCCGCGACGAGGGCAACGATGTCGTCCATCGTGAGCCCTTCGCGTTCCTTGCCGACGATGAAGCGCACGCGATCCAGAGAGTCGGCCGACCATGCGGCGAAATACTGGCCCTTCGAGTCGGTCAAAATTCTCGGCTTCGGCAAGAGCTGGATGGCGATCCACCTGTAGAGCGTGTCGCGGGTCGACTTGGTCACCGCGAGCAGTTCCTCGGTGGTCACGTGGTCGCGAACGGGCGGGCGGTTGTTCATGGTCGAGGGACTCCTGTCGAATCGATCCGATTCCAATGATGGACGTGCGCCATCTCGCACCTCTACCCCCAGGTGCGGGTCGGAGGACGGGATCGAGCCCACGATTTTGGCGTCGTCGAGGTCGAGGACACCGGCCTCGGCGTCATCGAGGATGCCCAGGGCAGGATCTGCGCGGCGACCTCCCGCGCGGCCGACCTCGTGCTGATCCTTCTCGCGGGCGAGGTGGTCGGGGGAGATAGGCGCGTTGCGGTGGACGGACATCGACTTCACCAAGCGCGAGGTCAACGTCCGCCGCAACCTCGTGCGCGGCCACGAGGGCACCCCCAAGGGCGGGGAGGCAGGCGCCGGTGATCGACGACGACGGCCTCCATTTATGACCTCTTGCGCCGCAAGTCCAGTGCTGGCGTCCTGACTGTGATGCCACGCGCCAGGCGGGGCGGCCCAGCAGCATGGCGACTGCGTGCCCGGCCGGCGCGCTGTCGACGGCCGCGTAGGCGCAGAGCGGCGTCTCAGCCATGCAGCGGGCCTCCGATCAGGTTGCTCGCGGGAGAACGCCGTAATGCGTTGACGGGGCGGGGCTGGTGGTCTTGGATCCACCGGTGCGAAAGCTGATCTGCGCGGCGGCGCAGCCGACCGACTCGAGACCATCGAGGAGCACCTGCGAGGGCTCAGCGAGCAAGGGGACTCCGAGCAGCCAGAAGAGCCCAAAATAAAGGGGGGATGACATTAGATCACCTTGAAGTTATTCAAGGTGATCAAAGTGATTTATTTGGCCAGCCTCGCACGAATTCGGCACATTTGACAGAATTTCAACATTGGGGGATGATCGACCTCCATGATAAAACGTGCGATGCGAATCGCCCGAATCATTGTTTTAGGGTTATTCATTTTTTGTGTTACCTGCCGCATTGAGCCCGATAGCGACGAGTAAATAGAAATGGCCGGGACTCCTTCGTGAGTCCCGGCCCTCGTCATTTCAGGTGGCGATCACCAGATCAGAAGCGCCACGCTGACAGGCAAAACCGCAAATAGAAGGACCAGCTGGCTAAGGCCCTCGGCTTCTGGGTCATGGTGCCGCTGCCGATCCAGATCGCCATCGGCCTCGTGCTCCTCGCTCGGCCGTTCCTGCGCCGGTCCCCGCGCAGGCGCAGCCCAAGCCGCTTGGCCAGCCGCCTGCTGCTCAAGCTGGGTGCCGCGCTCGGGGACGACTCGTGAGCACCTGGTCAGCAGGCGCAGCCACGGCCGACGCGGCATGTCTTGTTCCTGGCGATGCAGCTGTCGCCGCACGGCTTGCCGGCGTCGCAGTACCTGCAGCACTCCCGCACTGGGGGCGGAGCGGGTGGCTCGGCACGAACCACCGTGTTGGGTCGCGCCTTCTTCGAGGTCTTCGACCTCGGCGCCGCCGGCTCGTCAACCAAGAGTAAGCCCCCGGCGCAACCCTTCTGGCGGGGGGGCCGGGTAGTCGGGCAAGGTCTCGGCCCGAATGACGACGAAGCGATCAGCAAAGCTTGACGAAGGACGGATGCTCGTGCGCCGATGGCGAGCGAGCGGGAAGAGCCAGAGCGAGTACTGCCGCGGGGTGGGTATACAGCCTCAACGGCTGCACTACTGGCGACAGCGTCTAGCA
>NZ_JACCSO010000451.1 GCF_013812955.1 Nannocystis sp.
CGCTCAAACGGGTGAGCTCGCCGCCGAGATCGGTCGGCGCCCGCGCCTCGCCCTGGCCATTGGCCGGCCAGGCGTGCGCAAGGCCCAGAGCCAGGCGAGCGCCGGCCTTCGGCCATGCATATTGCACCTTAAGGCACAGATAGACCCAGGGGACTTCGGACTTGGTTGACATGGCGGCTCCAGACGGGCCTCGTTCACGTGGGGCGTGAGGCGGGGCGTAAGTCGTTACAGCAAGATCTAGGCCAACCCGGAATTACCCCGGCGGGGATATCGCCAGCGGCCGTGCAGACGGTGGGATAGCATGCCGGCCATGAGCCCGATCGCTTGGGTCGCAGGGGCGACCGGATACACCGGACGAGCGTTGGTCGCGGCCCTGCGCGCGCAGAACATCACGACCCACGCGCACGTGCGCCCCGACTCGCCGGCGCTCGAACGCGGGTGTACGTAGTTCACCGCGCTCGGCGCGGTCGTCGCGACGACGCTGTTGCTGCTCGCAGCGGCCGAGGCGGCGGACCATCGACCGCGCTTCGTCTATCTGTCCGCGACGGGTGTCCGGGGACCCGAGGACATGCGAGCCCGCGGTCGTGTCGAGCTCGCCGTGCGAAACAGCGGTCTGCCTTACACCATCGCGCGACCATCGTTTATTTCGGGAGCGGATCGCGACGAGTCGCGACCGCTGGAGCGCATCGGCGCCGCGGTGACCGATGCGACGCTCGGTCTGGTCGGCCTGCTCGGCGGCTCGCGCATGCGCGACCGCTATCGATCGACCAGCAACACCGCCCTCGCCGCGGCGCTGGTCCGACGCGCTGCAGACCCCCACGCGCGGCACATGGTCTTCGACTCCGAGGGTCTGCACGATCGGCCATGTCCTCGAGACCAGTAAAACAGAGTTAGCGCGCGAGGCTGTTGTGACCGCCTCCGGCCGTGTACGGACGGTCGACCGGACATCTGTCCGAACGCAACAAGACCGCAAACAGCCGGCGTAAACAGGCGTTCACGCGGTCGTCATCTGCAGGTCGTCACGACATGATGATGCTTGACGATGACGATGCGTCATCACGCAGACGACGCGGCGTCGCGACTGCGGGGCTCGAGCACCTCGGTGACCAGCAGCGCCGCGCCGGCCTGCGCGAGGCCGAAGCCCAGCGGGCCGACGATGGGGATCGCGAGCAACAAGGTCCATGGCGCGCCGAAGCCGAACATCGCGCCGCGGTGGGCCTTCATCGTCGCGCGCTGGCCGGCATGGTCGACGCCGCGGCGGTCGAAGTAGGGGTCGAGCAGCTCCCAGCTGAGCATGCTCGACGTGAGCCACAGCTGGGCCAGCGGGCCGAGCACGGCGCCGAGCACGGGCACGAGCGCGAGCATGAAGATGAGCAGCGTCATGCCGATGAAGTAGAGCAGTCGGCGGATGCTGCTGACCGTCGACCTGGTGAAGCCGGCGCCATTCGCCGCCGCGAGCTCGTCGGCGCGGGCCGGAGCGACCGCGCGCAGGCCGGCGAGGAACACATCTTCACCGAGGAAGGGGAACGCGATGTTGACGATGAACAGCGCCAGCAGGGGCGACGCCAGCAGGGCCAGCGCGGTCCCGGCGATGCGCAGGGTCCACACCAGCACGAGCAGCAGCGGCGACTCCGGCACCGGGATCAGGGTCCAGAGCGCATAGCTGAGCCCGGCGACCAGCACGATCGAGGTGGCCGCGAGGGCCAGCGCGAGGCGCAGGTAGATCCTGCGCACGGCCCGGTTGCCGAGCGCGAGACGCAGGCCGCGTAAGGCGAGCGAGGCGCCGGACACGGCGGAGAGGGAGGCGGGACGGGGGCTACGTGAGCTCACTGGATCTCCACGCGATAGATGTCCCAATCATAGGGCTCTTGCATGGTCCCGCGGATGAACAACAATTCGCGGCCGTCGCGGCTTGCCGGCCATCGATCACCACCAGCTCGTGCGCGGGCAGCGTCGGGCCGACCTCGTTGTGATTCGGCTCGTCGATGCTCACGAACGGCGCCGCGCCCGGCCTCAGCCCTCGTCGATCGGCGCCTCGATCTGCGACAGCATCCGGCGGATCAAGCCCTCGACCATCAAGGCGCGCTCGCCAGCGTCATAGACCCCGTCGTGATAGCGAGCCTGGATGTCCTCGAACTTCTCGCGGGTGTCGTTGATAAGCTGCTTGTAGGGCTTACGGCGGGCCAAAACGGCCTTTTGGTTGCTCCAAAAAAAGGAGACCATGGTCGCCACGGTGAAGCCGGTCAGCGCCAGACCGACCGGACCGCTGATGATGTAGGCCAGACCATAGCGCAGGGCGACGACCCCGCCGACCCCGACTGCGAGCTCGCGTAAGCCGCTCTTGCGCATCCGGCCCCAGGCCATCGGGATGAGCTCGCCCGAGGCCAGCACGAGGGCCACGAACTCCGGACGCTTGGCTCCGCGCTCGTAGGTGTCCTTGATCACCTGCTGCATGAAGCTGTCGAAGCTCTCGTAGACCTCGGCGGGGTAAGCCGTGTGCGTACTGGAGGAGGCTGCCATGGCGGCGAGCATAGCAGCCGAACGAGGGTTTGACAGAGCGGGCCCCGGACCGCAGAATTCGGCGCCCCATGCGTCGTTTTCGGCCGTCTCGTCTGTTCCTGGCCGCTGCACCCTCGCGCGGCCTCGCGGCCTTGCTCGCGCTGGTCTGGGTCGGAGGGGCGTGCAAAGAGCGGCCCGCATCGGTCGTACCGCAGGCCGGCCCGGAGATCTCCGCCACACCTGAGGCCGATGACGCGAATGATGCGGAGGCCGCGGATGACGCCACGGCCGGCGTCGAGGTGCCCGAGCTCGACCCGGCCTCCGCGCCCGAAGGCCCGGCGAAGCGCCCACCCCCGGCCGCCGTGACGACCCTCGGCGCCGCGATCGATGCCCTCGGCCACGGCAACCCCGAGGGCGCCGCCACCTTCCTGAAGACTGCGCTTCAACAGCAGCCCGGCGACGAGGGCCTGCGCCTGACCCTCGCCCACGCGCTGCTGACCACCGGGCGCCACGACGAGGCCGAGGCGCTGCTGGCTGAAACCAAGGGCAAGGCGAAGTCGGTCAGCAGCGCTCGCTTGCGCATGCACGCGCGGCTGCGGCTGCTGCGGGGCGATCCGAGCGGAGCCGAGAGCCTGCTCGCCCAGGCGATCGCCCAGGACGCCGCGGATCTGCCGGCCCGCGGCGAGCTGCTCGCCCTCAAGATCGCCACCGGCAAGGGCAACGAGCCGGCGACGAGGGCGCTGATGGACGCCCTCTACGACGCCTATGACGCCGGCAAGGCGACCGGCGCCGAGGCCCTCGTCGCCGTCGCCCGGGCCGCCCTGGCCCGCGGCACCAGCGGGGCCTACCACGACGCCAACATGGTCCTCGGCGAGGCCGAGAAGCTGACCGCGCCGACCAGCGGACCGGAGCAGCCCTTCATCGTCCAGGACCGGGTGCTGCTGCTGCACGGCGCGGTGTTTCGCCAGAAGTACGCCGCCAGCGAGGCCGCCGACACCTACAACTTGATCCTCGCGCGCGACGCCTGGCAGCCCGATGCGCTCGCCGGCATGGCGCAGACCCACCTCGAGGAGCTGCGCCTCGCCGCCGCCAGCGAGGCCGCCGAGGCCGCGCTGCAGACCAATGCGCGCCACACCGAGGCGCACGGGGTGCTGGCCCGCATCGCCCTGATCGAGGGCCGCCGCGACGAGGCCGTCGCCCGCGCGCGCGCGCAGATCCTCGCGGTGCATGCCCGTCACCCGGTCGGCCTCGCGGTGCTCGCCGCCGCCGGACTCGCCGCCGACGACAACACCGCCTTCACCAGGGCCCGCGACGAGGCCCTCGCCTTCTCGCCCACCGCCGTCCCGTTCTTCCTGGCGCTCTCCGACGTCCTGGTCTCGATGCACCTCTACGAGCAGACCGGCGCGGCGCTCGCGGACGCGACCAGGCGCGCCCCCGATGACCCCTATCTGCAGTCGGCCTACGGCCTCAATCTCCTACGCCTCGGCAAGGAGACCGAGGGCCGCGCCGCGCTCACCCGGGCGTGGAAGCGCGACCGCTTCAACGAGCGCACCCGCAACACCCTCGACCTCTACGATCAGCGCATCGACCCGCACTACACCGACGTCAGCAGCGGCGACCTGCGCCTGCGCCTGCCGAAGGAGGACGCCGAGCTGGTCCAGGCCGACCTGATCGCCGGCATCGAGCGCGCGCGCGCGGCCCTCGATCGTCGTTATGGCATGCACCCCGGTCCGCTGCGCATCGAGGTCTTCTCCGACCCCAACGACTTCAGCGTGCGCACGATCGGCGTGCCCAGCCTCGGCGCCGTCGGCGTGTGCTTCGGCGACCTGATCACCAGCGTCGGACCTTACCGCGGCACCCACAACTTCCAGCAGGTCATCTGGCACGAGCTCGCCCACGTCTACGCGGTGCGGCTCAGCCGCGGCCGGGTGCCGCGATGGTTCACCGAGGGTCTGAGCGAGTGGGAGTCCGAGCTCGCCGACCCGAGCTGGGCCCGCGAGAGCGCCGAGCTGCTGGCCCAGGCTCGCCGCGAGGGCCGCCTGCGCAAGCTCGGCGAGCTCGACCTCGCGTTCTTGCGCGCGACCAGCCCGGTGATGATGGAGGTCGCCTATTCGACCGCCGCCTGGGCGATGCGCTACCTCGGCGAGACCCACGGCCTGCCGAAGTTGATACTCGTGCTCAAGGGTTACGCGGATGGTGCGACCACCGAGGCGCTGTTCAAGCAGCACCTCGGTCAGGACATGCGCGCGGTCGAGGCCGGCTTCGAGGCGTGGATGAACAGCCGCCTCGACCGCACGATCTCCGGCTGGCAGCCGAGCCCGCGCGGCAAGCTCGAGGCCCGCGACAAGCTGCTCGGCCAGGCGATCATCGAGATCCGCGCCAAGGACTACACCACCGCCGCGCGGACCTTGCAGCAGCTCGTGCAGGGCACCGGCGACGGCTACCGCCCGCGCATGCTGCTCGGCGAGGTGCTGCTGCAGGGCCCGCAGTGGAAGTCGGCCGCGCCCCATTTTGAAACGGCCCGCGGCTTCAACCGCGAGGCGATCGAGCCGATCATCCGCCTCGCCGAGATCGCCCGCCGCGCCGGCGACGTCAGCGCGGAGAAGCAGCGCCTGCGCGAGGGCCTCGCCCTCGACGGCATGTCCTTCGACCCGGCCGCGCGCCTGACCATGCTCGCCGTCGTCACCGATGACGCCGCGGCCCTCGCCATCGGCCTCGAGCGCGACATCGCGGTCGCCCCCTTGCACCCGCTGACCCTCGCGGCGCAGGCGCTGCTGGCCGCC
>NZ_JACCSO010000459.1 GCF_013812955.1 Nannocystis sp.
CTGCCAGGCCGCGCTCGCCCCTCGCACGGCGGCCGTCGCCGGCGGGACGGTCGTTGAAGCGGCCGGCCGCTCGGCGCTGCACCGCTCCCCCGCCGCGCCCGCGGTCGCAAGCTCCGGTGCGGTCACCGGACCCCAAACTGGTGCCAAGGCGAGCAGCACCATGCAGCTGCCGACCGTGAAGCCGGACGGCCAACTCTCGTCGGCCACGGTCCCCGGCGCACCACCTCAAGCTCAGACGCAGGCTCAGACGGCCGCAGCCGATGCCGAGGCTGCGCGCGCCGCTCTGTACCAGACCACCCCCGGTAAGACCGGACCGCAGCAGGTCGTGACGGCCGGCGCAGCGCCACGCGCCCCGTCGACGGTCTTCTCGGCCCAGGCGGCCGCGCCGCGCTTCAACACCGCGACCGGACTGCCCGAGGGCCCGCCGCAGACCGGCAAGCCGGCCGCCAAGACCATGTTCTTCGGGGCCCTCCAGCAGCAGGAGGTCGTGCCGCGGCTGGTGGTCATCAAGGGCGAGGGCGGCGACGGCGTCACCTATCACCTGAGCGCGACCAACCACACGGTCGGCCGCGCGACCGGCGACATCCGCTTCAGCGAGGACCTGTTCCTCAACCCCGAGCACGCCCGCTTCACGGTGCAGGGCGGCCGCCTGTTCGTGAAGGACCTCGGCAGCATCAACGGAGTGTTCGTGCGCATCAAGTCGCCGGTGCAGCTCGAGCACGGCGACTTCTTCCTGGTCGGTGAGCAGCTGCTGCGACTCGACAGCGAGGCCTTCTCCGACGGCGGCCCCGATCCGGCGGGCACCTACAGCTACAGCAGTCCGCGCCCCGAGGGTCGCTTCCGCGTGGTCCAGCAGCTGGCGGGCGGCGGCGAGGGCCGGATCGTCTCGGCCCAGGGCGCCGCGCTGACGATGGGCCGCGAGAGCAACACCTTGAACTTCCCGAACGACCGCTTCATCTCGGGCCGCCACGCCCGACTCGACGCCGCCTCCGACACCCACCACGTCATCCTCACCGACACCGGCTCGCGCAACGGCACCTTCATCCGCACCAAGGGTGCGCTCGAGCTGTTCCACGGCGACTACCTGTTCGTCGGTCAGCAGCTGCTGCGCGTCGAGATCTCGTGAGCCAGAGGGCAACGCCTGTGATCAACTGCTCGAACTGCGGCAAGGAAAATCAGGACCACTACAAGTTCTGCCTCGGCTGTGGCGCTCGCCTCGCCGGCATGGCCGCGGCTCCGGCCGCGCCCGCGCGCAGCCCCGGCGGCACCGTCATGACGCCGGTCCAGAACGCCAGCCCGCCGGTGACCGCCGGCGGCACCGTCGTGTCCACGGTCGAAACCCCCGCGGCCTCGCCCCAGCTCGCCGTGCCCTCGCTCGTCGCCCGTGGCGCCACGTCGGGACCGAATCCGACCGGCCCTTCGGCTCCGAGCGCGGCGCCACCGGCCAGCACGGTCATCACGGCGGCGGCCCTCGGCGCGTGCCCCAGCTGCGGCATGGCCAACCCGCCCGGCTTCCTGTTCTGTGGCCGCTGCGGTAGCCGCCTCGAAGCGGCCGCGAGCCCCGGCCCCGCCGCGGCTCCGGCCCCCGTCGTCACGAGCGTTGCTGCCCCGGCGCGTTCGGGCCCGGTCGCCACGCCGGTCAAGAAGGCCGGCCTGCGCGCCAGCCTTCATCTCCTGCGCGAGGACGGCAGCGAGGGCGGCACCTTGCACCTCGAGGACGGCCCGGTCCCCTTCGGCCGCGACTACGGCCCGCCCTTCGACACCGACCTGTATTTGAACCCGCGCCACTGCGCCTTCACGGTCGCGACCGACGGCGTGCGCGTCGACGACTTGAACCCGATCAACGGCGTGTATCGCAAGATCGAGGGCTCGATCGAGCTGCAACACGGCGACACTTTCCGGGTCGGTCAGGAGCTGCTCTACTACGAGGATCTGCCGGAGCCCGAGGTCCTGCCCGACGGCACCGAGCGCATGGGCAGCCCGAACCCGGGCTACTGGGGCCGCGTCAGCGTGCTCGTCGAGACCGGCCGCGCCTGCGAGGCGATGCCGATCGTCGGCGCCGAGTTCCAGATCGGCCGCGAGCGCGGCGACCTCACCTTCCCCACCGACGGCTACGTGTCGAGCTCGCACTGCCGGATCGTCGGCGACGACAGCGGCGTGTACCTCGAGGACCGCGGCTCCTCGAACGGCACCTACCTGCGCGTGCGCTCGGGGACGGTCGTGCCCTTCGGCAGCCTGGTCCTGATCGGCCAGCAGCTGTTCCACGTGCGCACCAGCTGAGACGCGCATCCGCGCATCGAGATCACGATCGCCGGGGCGCCTGCCCGACGATCGTGTTCCATGTCAGACGCGACGGCGTGGGCGCCGTAAACAGACCCGCGTGAAGCTGGCGAGCGCCAGCGCGGTCCCGGGGCCGGGCACCTGGCCGCTGTCACGATAGCAGGTGCCGGACTCGGCCGACTTGGGGCCCGGCTCCCCCGTGCGCACGGCTTTGACGGCGAGGCGGCGAGCGCCCACTCTGGCCGCATGCGAGCCCGGACGTGGATGGCGGCGATGTGCATGGCGACGACGCCGGGCTGCGGTGGCGACCCCTCGGCGACCGACACAGGCGGCTCGAGCGTGGCGACGACCAGCGCCGCGAGCACCGATGCGACAGTGAGCCCGACGAGCTCGAGCACGGCGGCCGTCGAGCCGACGAGCGCGAGCACGGCTGGCACGAGCGACACGTCGAGTACATCGGGCAGCAGCGCAGCGACCGGGTCCGACACCGGCGACACGAGCACCGGCGATGCGAGCACCGGCGACTCGAGCACCGGTGACTCGAGCACCGGCGCGGTCGACCCCGGGCCGATGGTCGACGTGTCGGAGCCGCAGCTCCACGAGTTCGCGTTCAAGCCGGACGAGGTCGATCCGGCGGCGACGCTCGCGCTCGGCACGGAGCTCGCCGAGCTCGACACGACCGTGGCGCCGCTCGGGCGCCTGGTCGTGTATCTGCACGGCGCCGGCAAGCCCCCTACCTGCGGCTCGCAGGCGCACGGGCGCGTGCTCGCGAGCATGGGCTTTCACGTGCTGCACCCCTGCTACGTCAGCGACTACGGGGTCGCCAAGTGCGACGACGACATCGGCGGCTGTCGGCTCGAGGCCTTCGAGGGCGTCGATCATCACCCCTTCATCGCCATCACCCCGCCCGACAGCATCGAGACCCGCGTGGTCCGGGCGCTCGAGCACCTGCAGGCGGTGCACCCGGGCGGCGACTGGCAGTATTACCTCGACGCCGGCAAGCCGCGCTGGGCGAAGATCGTGATCTCGGGCATCTCGCACGGCGCGAGCACCTCGGGGGTGATCGGCATGGTCCGCGAGGTCGACCGCGCCGTCATGCTCTCGGGGCCGCTCGACAGCGGGCAGGCCTGGCTCAAGGGCGCGCCGCTGACCGCGATCGATCGCTTCTTCGGGTTCACCCATACCCTCGACCCGCAGCACCCGGGACACCTGCAGAGCTTCACCGATATGGCGCTGCCCGGTGAGCCGTTCGTGATCGACGCAGCGGCCGCGCCCTACGGCGGCTCGCATCGGCTGGTCAGCGCCGCGCCGACGGGTGACGGCCACGGCTCGACGCAGGCCGGCGGCGCCTCGCCCAAGGACAACGACGACGCGTACCTGTTCCTGCCGGTCTGGCGCACGATGTACGGCGCGCCCTGAAGCCCGCACCCCGTCGGGCACTCGGGTGAATCCGAGCCGACTGCGACGGTGGACGCGCACGCGAGGCGTGGATCCTCGCCTGCGGCGCCGCGGCGCCATGTGAAGCGAGCTCAGCCGGACTCCCTCTCTCGCATGGCGCCGCGGATCCACGGTCGACGTCATGGGACAGTTCATGGGCGGTGCCTCGCCATGGCGGGGCGTATTTTCATGGTCGTGCGTGTCGTTCGTGCTGGCCTCGGCGCCCGCGAGTGTGTCCGCCGCGAGCTATGGCTTCGACACCAGCGAGGCGGCCTTCGACGCCGCGTATCTCAAGAGCCCGATCGCGGTCACCGGTCGGATCGTCGATGCGACCGGATCGCCGATCGTGGGCGCCACGATCACGACGGTCGCATTCGGTGACGGCTCGACGAACACCGGCCGCAGCGCGGTCACGAGCGCGACAGGGACCTTCACGATCGACGGCCTGGTCCGCCGCTCGCTGCTGCTGAAGGTCACGCGCGCCGACTGGTACACCGAGATCGTCCCGGTCGACCTCCAGCGGCCGACCGGCGAGGCCGCGGCGGACACTGGCACGATCACGATGACGGCGCAGAAGATCGGCCGCGTGCGGCTCATCTTCGTCGGCGACACGATGCTCGGCCGCCGCTTCACCGACGCGGACGAGGACGGCAACGAGGGCGAGGCCGGCGACCTGATCCGCCCATCGTCGCGGGCGGCCGACGCCAAGAAGATCGTCGCCTTCGTGCGCGACACGATCGCCACCGCCGACTATTCGATCGCCAACCTCGAGTGCGCGGTCACCAGCGACCCGGCGACGCCGCACCCGACCAAGTCGTACACCTTCTTCTCCCACCCCGAGACGCTCGCGGGGCTGACCCACGCCGGCTTCGACGGCGTCGACCTCGGCAACAACCACGTCTTCGACTACATGGGCGCCGGCGTGCTCGACACAGTCAACGCGGTCGCCGGCGTCGAGCTCGACTGGACCGGCGCCGACATGAACGAGACCCTCGCCAGGAACACGACCATCGGCGCGACGATCGGCGGCGTGCCGCTGGCGCTGCAGGGGTTCAACACCCTGCGCACCGACGGTTCGAACCTGACCAAGAACTTGCTGGTCGCGCGCGACCCGGACAAGGCCGGCGCGCTCGAGGCGACGAGCGCGAACATGACGAGCTTCCTCGCGGACGAGGCCGGCACGAGCTTCGCGGTGCCGATGGTCCACGGCGGCGTCGAGTACAGCAGCTACCCCGCGAACAACATGCGCGGCATCTTCGTCTCGCTGGTCAAGCAAGGGGCCGGCCTGGTGGTCGCCCATCACACGCACACGATGCACGGCGTCGGCCTCGTCGACCCCGGCACCGGACCACGCTTCGTGCTGATGTCGCTCGGCAACTTCATCTTCGATCAGAGCACCTTCGAGACCACCCAGTCGGTCATCGCCGTCGCCGACGTCGAGACCATCCAGGGCGGCGGCCAGCAGATCACGCGCCTGCAGCTGGTCCCGGTGCACGTCGAGCGCTACGTGCCGAAGCTGCTGAGCGGCGCCTGGCTGGCGCGGGCCGCCCGTCAGCTCGGCCACCTGTCCTCGACGCTGCCGAAGACCCCGAGCGGCAGCGCCGTCGCCGACGGCCTGACCGGCGCGACCGTGTTTCAGGTCGGGCCGCGGGTGCTCGCGTTCAACAGCCCCTCGCAGTTCACGGTCAAGGACAGCGCCGAGCCGCTGAAGCTGCCGTTGACGGGCGGAGCGACGGGCATGGTCGAGTTCACCCGCACGGGCCCGGTCGACGCGCTCGCCGCGGTCAAGACCGGCGCCACGGCGCAGGCCGAGTTCGGGCGCGACATCCTGCTCTACGGCGACTTCGAGGACAGCGACGTCGACGACGCCTTCTCGGAGGGCACGGCGTGGGCCCAGACCGACTCGCGTCGGCTGCAGAACAGCGTCGTGCGCAGCGGGACCGGGGCCGCGGTGCTGCTGCGCAAGTCGTCGAACAACGACACGGTGTCGATGTCGAACTACCGGACCATCCCGATCCCCGGCGGCGCGAAGCTGACGATCCGCGGCTACGTGCGCGGCGCCAACGCGGGCACCTTCAAGCTGACGACCCGGGTCTATGACGACGACGGCGACACCCTGTCGACGGTCGACCGCGTGACCCGCAGCGGCGGCACCTACGGCTGGACGCGCTTCACCGTCGACTTCACCGCGCCGTCGAGCGCGGTCGACCTGCGCATCTACTTCAAGCAGTCACCGCCGAACTCCGGCGAGGGGCAGGTGTTCGTCGACGATGTCTCGGTGGTCCAGTGGGACGGCAAGGTCAGCGACGCCAAGGCCGGCTTCACGCTGCCGACCCCGAACAACCATGGCTTCCTGCGCTTCACCGGCGCCAGCGGCTCCGCGCTCGACGTCACGCTGACGCATCGCGCGTACACGGTGCCATGACCGGGATGCAGGGGCACAGGCACGCTCGCTCGCGCCGGTCCCCTGCCCGCCCGGCTGCGCGCGAAGACGCCGCCCGATCGGCGGGTACGCGGAGACCCACGCGCATATTCCCGGGTGGGAAGGTCGAGCCAGCCCGGCGCCGGACGTGTATCATCGCCGGCCAGGAGATTCGATCATGCGCAGAGCTTGGTGGCGGTCATCCATCCCCGGTGTGTTGGCGGGCTTCCTGGTCGGAGCAGCGGCGGTCGGGGCGTGCACACCCTCGGGCCCACGAGACGCCGCGCAGGTGGTCGCCGATCCGGCCCTGCAGCAGATCCTGCAGCACATCCCGATCGATACGCCCTACGCGTTCGTCAGCATGGGCAGCAAGGGCACCCGCGACTTCATCACCAAGATCTACGCGCCGCTGCAGAAGATGATGCCGCAGCTCGAGGCCAGGCTCCCCGACATCGGCAGCCTCGGCCTCGCCCAGGACAAGCAGGCGCTGCTGCGCGCGGTCATCGGCGAGCTCAAGGGCCGGCTATCGGCCGACGGCCTCGCCGAGCTCGGCCTCGACGTCGACGCCCGCTTCGCCTTCTACGGCATCGGCCTGCTGCCGGCGATGCGCTGGCAGCTGCGCGACCCGGCGGCGCTGCGGGCCGCGATCGAGCGCGTGCAGACCCAGTCAGGGACCCGCTTCCCGACCGCCACGCTCGGCAACGTCGAGTACTGGCCCATCCCCGGCGACAAGCTCGAGGGCGCCGTGGCGATCGTCGGCGATCAGCTGGTCTGGGGCTTCGCCCCGGCCGCCCAAAAGGACCGCGCATTCGCGCTGTTGCTCGGCAGCGAGCGCCCGGCCCGGCACCTCGGCAATTCGGAGGGCTTCCAGCAGTTGCTGGCCGAGTACGGCCTGGCGAAGGTCAGCGCCGGCTTCGTCGACGCGCGGATCCTCGCGGAGGCGTTCCTGGGCGAGGGCGATGCGCTCAACAAGGACACCCTCGCCGCCCTCGTGCCCGAGGTGGCCGCGCGCTGGCCGACCCTGACCGACCCCTGCAAACAAGAGGTCCGCTCGCTCGTCGCCCTCGCGCCGCGCCTGATCTTCGGCACCGAGAAGATCGACGGCGAGGGCTTCGCCGGCAAGTTCATCGTCGAGCTGCGCCGCGACATCGCCCAGGAGCTGATGGCGATGCGCACCAGCGTGCCCGGTCTCTCCGTCGACGGCATGAAGAACGCCATCTTCGCGATGGGCGCCGGCCTCGACGTCGAGCGCGCCATGAACTTCGCGCAGAGCAAGGCGAGCGCGGTGCAGGCCGCCCCCTACAGCTGCCCCGCCCTGTTCGACCTCAACGAGGCCGCGGGCGACATGATCACGGAGATCAAGCAGGCCGACCCCGAGGCGTGGAAGATCCGCGGCGGGGCGATGGTCATCGACGATCTCAAGCTCGCCGGCATGGTCCCGACCGAGGTCCACGGCTTCGTCTCGTTCGCCTTCACCGATACGAAGAAGATGATGAGCACGCTGTCGACCTTCACCAAGGCGCCGCTCACCGACGACGGCAGCGTCGCCGCGCTCGCCGACAACACGATCCCCTTCCTCACCGGTACGCACTACGGCATCACGGCCGGACGCGGCGGGGTGCTCACCTTCGGCGCCGAGTCCGAGGCCCGCGCCAGGACCCTGCTCGCCTTCCCCGATCAGGCCGACCCGCCGCTGCTGGTCATGGTCTACGACATGAGCCGCTTCGCCGAGCTGATGGGCAAGTTCATGCAAACCGGCGGCGGTTCGGCGGAGATGACGATGTTGATCGACTTCTACAAGGTCTTCGGCGCCGTCAGCTACGACGCCCACGCCACCGAGCGCGGCGTGGTGTTCAACACCCGCATGCCGCTGCACTGATGCGCTCGATCACGCTGACGGCTCAAGCGACCGGCAGCGTGAAGAAGACCGTGCAGGAGCTGCCCAGTCGGCTCTCGGCCCAGATCTTGCCCCCATGGGCCTCGATCAGGGACCGGGAGATGTAGAGGCCGAGGCCCATGCCGCGGCTGTCGTGCGCACCAACCTGCCAGAACCGCTCGAAGATCCGCTCGAGCAGGTGCGGCGGGATGCCGGCGCCGCTGTCGGTCACCGCGATGCGAACGTGGTCGCCCTGCTGCACGCCCTCTACGACGATGCTGCCGCCGGCGGGCGTGAACTTGATCGCGTTGGCGATCAGATTGGCGAGCACCTGCAGCAGCCGATCGTGATCGAACTGCACCCGCAGCGACCCCGCCGCCACCCGCGTCTCCAGCGAGACGCGAGCGGACGCGGCCCCGACCCGGAACAGCTCCACGGCCTCGGAGATCACCGTCGCCGGGTCGCCGGTCGTCGGCGTGATCGACAGCTTGCCGGCGTCGATGCTGGTGACGTCGACCAGGTCGCCGATCAGTCGGTTCATGCGCGCCGTGTAGCGGCGGATGCGGTCGACGTTGGTGAGCGTCTGCGCGCCGCCGACGTCGGTGGCGGCCTGCCGGGCCAGCAGCTCCGCGCTCAACAGGATCCCGCTGAGCAGGTTGCGCAGGTCGTGGCTGACCATGCCCAGGAAGCCGTCACGGTGGGCCACCGCGGCGTCGGACCGGCTGCGCTCGATGTGCAGCTGGCGGTCGGTTCGGTCCCGCTCGAGCGGCAGCAGGGCCGACAGGGCCCGCGCGTGCTCACGTTCGAGGCGAAGGATCTCGTCGACGGTCGCCCGCTCGTTGGCCAGCGCCTCGTCCTCGACCGCACGAAGCTCGGCGACGCTCTCCGTCACCTCGACCACCGAGTCGACCTGCTCGATCGCGTGGTCGGCGTGCTCCCGGGCCGCGCTGACCTTCGCGTCGGCATCGTCGCGTGCGAGATGCACGACGCGATCCACGTCCGCGTCCACCGCCGCCCGCTCGGCGGCCAGGGCCCGGTCGGCGTTGATACGCTCGGCCCGCAAGGCCGCGTCCGTCTGCACGCGCTCGGTGGAGGGTTTACTGTCGGGGACCATCCCCCTGACCCTAACACGCCGCGGCGGGTCCAAAATGGGCGGGGGCCACGCACCCGAGGCTCGGCCACGACCGAGGCCAGTTACACTGCGGGGATGAAGTCCTGGCTGGTCTCCTCCAACGCCCGCGTCGTCCTCCTCGCCCTCATGGTCGTCCCCGCCTGCGTCGTTCAGAAGGGCGGCACCGACAGCGACGGCGGCTCGACCGACGGCAGCGGCAGCTCGAGCGGCGGGACGAGCAGCGATCCGAGCGCGACCAGTGGCGCGGTGTTCACGAGCACGGATGGCCTGACCGGCGACACGAGCACCGGCCCCGACGTGACGACGGGCAGCGACACGAGCACCGGCGCGACCGGCAGCAGCGGGACCACCGGTGAGCCCGCGATCATGTGCGGCGGCGACGACCCGTCCTTCCCGACCTTCGACCGCAGCTGCACGGTGCCCCGCGACTGCGCCTTCGTGTTTCATCAGATCGATTGTTGCGGCAGCCTGCTCGCGCTGGGCATCAACGGCGAGTCCGCCAAGCTGTTCAGCGA
>NZ_JACCSO010000473.1 GCF_013812955.1 Nannocystis sp.
GATCGAAGCCGGGCGGCGCCACCCCCCAGAAATTCTCGGGCAGGGCGACCAGATCGGCGCCGCGGTTCAGGGCCTCCTCTGTGAGTTCGGCCGCCCGCTTCAGGCTCTGGTCCGGCTCCGGGCCCGCGCACATCTGGACCACCGCTGCGTGCATGTCCCGCATGCCGCTACCATAGCGGGAAACCTCGGCGAGGGGACGCTGGCCAGGTCGACAGGTCGACCAGGTCGAGAGGTCGACCAGGCTGCCATGCGCTGGCGATCCGACATCCCGCATCGCTCCGTCTCTCTGTGAAGAGGAGGCGGCATCCGCTATCCTGGCGTCGGTCGGCGACGAGGTCGCCGCCCCGGGCGCTCCGGCTTGACCGCCGTGTGGATCCCCGTGTGGACCGGCGGGGCGCGCGAAAGGGGGGTTGCTCGCCTTTGGCCGCCGTGCTACCAAGCGCCTGCATTTTGCCTTTCGCGAGCGAGCAGGCAATCCAGCCCGGCTCGCTTTTTTGTTCATCCATGGTCGCAAAGACCCCCCCAAGCCACAGCAAACGCGCCCAATCAGCGCCCGCCGACACCGTCTCCGACGCTGTCGCCGATGCTGCTGAGGGCAACGACACGGGTAACATCGCCACGGTCGCCCTCCTCGAGGAGGCGATCGAGCCGGTGGCTCGCGCGATGGGCTACGAGATCGTGCTGCTCGAGTGGCTCGGCGGTCGCGGCGGTCGCATCGTCCGCGTCTACCTCGACCACCCCAATGGCGTCAGTCTCGACGACTGCAGCCGCATGGGTCGCATCTTCAGCAACGCTCTCGACGCCGCCGAGGCCGACCCGCAGACCCCGGCGCTGGCCGCACTGCTGGCCCAGCCTTACACGCTCGAGGTCTCGTCACCCGGCGTCGACCGTCCGCTTCGGCGGCTCAGTCACTTCGCCCGCCACGTCGGCGGCCGCGCGGTGGTCCGGACACGAGAGCCCTTGAATCCGGGCGATGAGCAGCGGACCTTTCACGGACGTATCGTCGGCACCGAGGTCGACCCGTCCAACCCCGAAGACGACCGCCTGGGTACCGTGCTCCTGCGGGCGCTCGACGGTGATACCATATACCCGATCTCGCTCCCCGAAATCCGGCGAGCCAACCTCGTCTACGAGATGCCCGGCACCCCGGGCGTGAAGAACTAGACGCGGCTAGAACGGCAGAGGTCAAGAATCCCATGGAAGAACCAGTCAACCTCAATACTGTCCTCGAGCAGGTCTGCGCGGAGAAGAACATCTCGCGCGAGGTCCTGATCGAGACCGTAGAACAGGCTGTGGCGACGGCCGCCAAGAAGGTGTTCGAGGACCGGGAGATCGAGGCGAGCTTCGACACCGAGACCGGCAACGTCAACCTCTTCCAGGTGCTCTACGTCGTCGAGGAGGTCCAGTCCAAGCACCGCGAGATCAGCCTCGAGCAGGCCCATCGCGCCGGCCTCGAGGCCGAGATCGGCGACGAGCTGCTGTTCCAGATCTTCTACCTCGACGGCGACAAGAAGCGCGCCGAGCAGCAGGCCAAGGACTACGCCGAGATCGAGGCGCTTCAGTTCGGCCAGCACGGCTTCGGTCGCATCGCCGCCCAGACCGCCAAGCAGGTGATCATCCAGCGCGTCCGCGAGGCCGAACGCGAGAACATGTTCGACGCGTACAAAGACAAGAAGGGCGAGCTCATGACGGGCATCGTCCGACGCTTTGAGCGCGGCAGCATCGTGGTCGAGGTCGACAACGGCAAGGCCGAGGCCCTGCTGCCCGCCCGCGAGCAGGTCCCCCGCGAGTCCCTGCGCCCCGGCGACCGCATCGTCGCCTACGTCAAGGACGTCGACAAGTCGGCCCGCGGCCCGCAGATCATCCTGTCGCGTACCCACCGCGGCCTGGTCGAGAAGCTCTTCGAGCACGAGGTCCCGGAGATCTACGAGGGCATCGTCCGCATCGAGGCCTGCGCCCGTGAGCCGGGCGCCCGCAGCAAGATCGCCGTCTCCTCGCGCGACCGCGACGTCGACCCGGTCGGCGCCTGCGTCGGCATCCGCGGCAGCCGCGTGCAGGCCGTCGTCCAGGAGCTGCGCGGCGAGAAGATCGACATCGTCCCCTACAACGACGACCCGGCGCGCTTCGTGTGCAACGCGATCCAGCCGGCCACCGTCTCCCGCGTGCTTATCGACGCGGAGCGCCACACCATGGAGCTCGTCGTCCCCGACGACAAGCTCAGCCTGGCGATCGGCAAGAAGGGCCAAAACGTCCGCCTCGCCTCGCGGCTGACCGGCTGGCGCATCGACATCTACTCGGAGAGCAAGCTGCGCCAGATGGAGCGCCGCAGCCTGGCCGAAATGGCCGCGATCCCCGGCGTCGGAGACGGCGTCGCCAGCGCCCTGTTCCAGATGGGCTGGCGCAACCTTCGTGATCTCGCCATCGCCGACGCGGACGAGCTCGCCCAGGTCCAGGGCATCGGCACTGTCGAACAGGCCGAAGCCATCATCGAGGTCGCCAATGACGCCGCCAGCGGCAAGTTGCAACTCGCGGTCAAGTACCCCGAGGCTGCAACCGATGAACAGCGTATGATCGTCGATCCCAACGACGAGGATTACGCCGGAGGTGAACCCTGAGTATGCACGCGCCGATGCGCACCTGTGTAGGGTGCCGCAGTGTCCGCCCGCAAGCGGAGTTGCTCCGTACATTTCGCCAGCACGCGCATGTCGTGCCGGCCCTGCGACCCATTGCGCCCGTCCCCACGGACGGTGCGCGCTCTGTCGGTCGCGCTGCATACCTGTGTCCGTCGCGGTCCTGCCTGTCTCAGGCAGTGCGCCGCGGCGGCTTCGCCCGGGCGTTCCAGGCGAGCCCCGTTACCGCCGACGTGGACACGTTGTGGGCGGCCCTGAGTAACGAAGTGAACCGAGAATCGAATCTGTTGCAGCGAAGCGGCGCGGCTGTGGGCACCATGCCCCGGCAGGCCCGTGTCCACCGACTCCTGGCGCTGAGGGCTGCAATGCTCGCCTCGGGGAGGGGTGCCTGAGTATGGCTAAGATCCGCGTTTACGAACTTGCCAAGGAATTGGGCAAGGACAATAAAGAAATGGAGACTGCCATCCGCGGTCTCGGTTTCGAGATCAAGGGTGTCATGAGCACCCTCGACGATGACCAGGCCCAGATGGTGCGTCGCCAGATGCAGGGCGGCACGCCGCCCCGCAATGATGGCCGCCGCGAGCCCGATCGTCGACCCAACCCCATGTCCGGCAACGGCTCGGCCAACTCTGGATCTCCCGGCTCCGCCGGAGCATCCGCTGGCTCGAGTGGCTCGAGTGGCTCGTCTGGTTCCGCTCCACCGAGCGGCCCGATGGTGATCCGTCGCCGCGGCATGGGTCCGCGTCCGACCGACGAGGACGAGGTCGCCTCGCCGCCGCCACCGACTCGCGCCGAGGCTCCACGCCCACCCATCGGCGGTCCCGCGCCGGTGACCCGTCGCCCGGTCGCGCCCTTTGGTTCAAGCAGTCCTTCCGGACATGTGCCTTCGGCCGGGCCGACGAGCACGACCACCCCCGCGGCCCGGCCCGCGCCGCTGCGTCCGCCCGTCGAGCCGACTCCGACGTTTCGTGCCGAAGACCCGTTCGCCAGCATGTCGTCCGAAGCCCCTTCGCATCCCGTCGAAGCCCCGGCCAGGCCGGTCAAAGCCGAGTCGGCCGAGCCGTCCGAGCTGACCCAGCCCGCCCGGCCGGTCGCAGCCCAGGCCACCGACCCGGAGCGGACCGCCGAGCCCGGCACGACCCCGGAGCCGCACGAAGTGCCTCGCACCGAGGCGCCCCGTCAGGAGCCGCCGCGCAGCGATGCCCCGCGCAGTGATGCCCCCCGCGCAGATGCCCCCCGCGCAGATGCCCCGCGCGGGATGGTCAGTCCTCGCACCGAGACCCCACGCCCCGCGGCCCCGCCCGCCTCGCGTCCGACCCCGCAGAATAATCCGCAGAGCATGCGCCCCAACCAGCCGACCGTGCGCCCGAGCACCCAGGGCCAGCCGACGGGGCGTCCAGGCCCGCAGCAGGCTGTCAGCCGCCCCACGCAGCCCCAGCAACAGCAATCCGCTCGCCCGACGCCGACCCCGGCCGAGGCCGAGAGCAAGCCGGCGGTGGGCACCCGCATCGTGCTGCCGGCCAACACCCGGCGGCTCCCCGGTGGCATCGCTTCCCGCATGGAAGATGGCCCGCAGGGCCGCGAGAGCACTCCACGGGACCTGCCACAGGTCCGTCACGGCGGCGAGCGTCGCGGTGAGATGCGCGGTGCTGGAGGCGGAGAGCCGAGCCCGAGCCCGATCGGTCAGCCGCTCAAGCCGGGCGTCCAGACCCGCCCCGGCCCCGGCCGTCCCGGCGCGACCGGCATCACCGGTACGCGTCCGCTGCAGACCACCCCCACTACGCCGGCCAAGCCGCTGCAGACGCCGATGGAGCGCCCGGTGCCGACCGGCCATCAGCGCCCGATCGAGGTCTCCCGCGGCCCGGGCGGCCCGGTCGCCACCCGTGGTCCCAACGCCCCGATCATCCAGCCCCTGGCCCGCCCCGCGGTGCCGCAGGCGACGATCGAGACCGACGAGGCGACCGGTCGCCGCGTCGTCCGCAACGAGTCCGGCGTGATCGTCGGCGCCGCCTCCCAGCGCGCCGAGCCGAAGATCGTCGGCTTCATCCCGCTGGCCAGCCGCACTCGCCCGCAGCAGGTGATCATCACCGACGCGAGCGAGACGGAGCAGCGCGGCCGCGCCACCGTCCGCAAGCAGCGCGAGGAGCGGGCCCAGGCCCAGGGCCGCCGCCGCAAGATGACGGTCCGCAGCATGGGCCGCCGTCCGGGCGGGCCGATGGGCACCCGCGTCACCACGCAGGAGATGAGCGACGCGAAGAAGCGCATCCGCGTCGACGAGGTCATCCAGATCGCCGACCTCGCCCACCAGCTGGGCAAGAAGGCCACCGCCGTGCTCCGCCTGCTCTGGGGCATGGGCATGCGCGGCCTGACCCTCAACAACGTGATCGACGCCGAGACCGCGGAGCTGGTCGCGAGCGAGTTCGGCTACACCGTCGAGAACGTGTCCTTCCAGGAGGACGAGTTCATCGAGGGCTGGGACGAGGCTGCAGGCGAGACCCGCGCCCCGGTGGTCACCATCATGGGCCACGTCGACCACGGCAAGACCTCGCTGCTCGACAAGATCCGCAAGACCGCGGTCGCCACCGGCGAGGCCGGCGGCATCACCCAGCACATCGGCGCCTACAAGGTGTCGACCCCCAAGGGTGACGTCGTCTTCCTCGACACGCCCGGCCACGAGGCCTTCTCGGCGATGCGTACCCGCGGCGCCCAGGTCACCGATGTGGTCGTGCTCGTGGTCGCCGCCGACGACGGCATCATGCCGACCACCGTCGAGGCCATCAAGCAGGCCCGCGACGCGAACGTCCCGATCGTCGTCGCCATCAACAAGATCGACAAGCCCGAGGCCAACCCCGGACGCATCAAGCAGATGCTGATGGAGTGGCACCTCGTCGGCGAGGAGTTCGGCGGCGACACCATCATCTGCGAGATCTCGGCCAAGACCGGCAAGGGCATCGAGCAGCTGCTGGAGATGCTCGCCGTGCAGGCCGAGATCCTCGACCTCCGCGCGACCAGCGACGGCCGCGCCCAGGGCGTGGTCCTCGAGGCCCGCGTCGACAAGGGTCGCGGCCCGATCTCCACCGTGCTGGTCGAGGCCGGTACGCTGAACAAGGGCGACATCGTCGTCGCCAACGAGTACAGCGGCAAGGTCCGCGGCATCATCGACGACAAGGGCACCGCCCTCGAGACGGTCGGACCCTCGACCCCGGTCGAGCTGCTCGGCCTCGACGGCGTACCCTCCGCGGGCGACCGCTTCAACGTGGTGGAAAACGAGAAGGCCGCGCGCCAGCTCATCAGCCACCGCCGCGAGACCCGCCGGCGCAAGGAGTCGGTCCGCAGCGGCCCGAGCATCCAGGACTTCATCCAGCGCAAGAAGACGCCGACCCTCAAGATCGTCATGCGGGCCGACGTGCAAGGCTCGGCGGAGGCGCTCAAGCAGGCTCTGCTCGACCTCTCCACCGACAAGGTCAAGGTCGAGGTCATCCTCGCCGGCGTCGGCGCGATCACCCAGACCGACGTGAAGATGGCCTCCGCGGGCGAGGCCGTGATCCTCGGCTTCAGTACGAAGCCGGTGGGCAAGGCCGCCCCGACCGCGGACGCCGAGAAGGTCCCGATCTTCGTCTTCAACGTCATCTACGACGCGCTCGACAAGACGCGCGAGCTCATGCTCGGGCTGCTCGAGCCGGAGTACCGCGAGCGCGAGCAGGGCGAGGCCGAGGTCCGCGCGCTGTTCCCGATCCCGAAGATCGGCGTCGTCGCCGGTTGTCGCATCACTCGCGGCATCGTCCAGCGCAGCAGCCACGTCCGCGTGGTCCGTGCCGGGGTCGTCGTGCACAAGGGCCGCATCTCGAGCCTGCGCGTCCTCAAGGACGACGTGAAGGAGGTCCGCGAGGGCTTCGAGTGCGGCATCGTGATCGACGCATTCCCGACGATCGAGCCCGGAGACGTGATCCAGGCCTTCGAGATGGAAGTCCTGACGCCGACGCTCTAAACCGGCCAAATGGCCGCGCCGCCCGACATCCGGGCGGCATCAGGGCGTCCCGACCGATAGGGCGGGGCGCCTGCATCCGTTAACCATTCTTCGAGGGAGACGCACACCTTGTCCACACGCATGGAACGAGTCGAGGAGACCCTGCGACGGGCGATCGCCGACGTGCTGCTGATCGGCGGCCTGCGCGACCCACGGCTGCAAGGGGTCACCTTCAGCGTCACCGGCGTCAAGGTCGACTCCGACCTGACTCTGGCCCGCGTCTTCGTCGACATCCTCTCCGAGGGCGCCGATGTCGCCGCGGTGCTCGCGGGCCTGCGCGCCGCGGGGGCGGCGGTCCGCCACGAGCTGCGCGACAAGGTGCAGATGCGGCGGATCCCCAACCTCCGCTTCGAGCGCGACGAGAGCATCGAGCGCGGCCTCAAGATCGAGCAGCTGCTGGCCAAGATCAAGACCGACGACGCCGATCGCGGCGGCGGCGGGCAGGGCGGCCCGGCGTGAGCGACGGCCCTGAGCTGCTCGAAAGTACAGGTTCTTCGGGACATGTACTTCGAGACAGCGAGCCCTTCGGCGTGCTCTTGCTCGACAAGCCCGAGGGCCCGACCTCCCATGACGTGGTCGCCTGGGTCCGCTGGTGCCTCGGCGTCACCCAGGTCGGTCACTGCGGCACGCTGGACCCCGCCGCCTCGGGCCTGCTCGTGGTCTGCGTCGGCGCCGCGACCCGGCTCGTGCCCTACCTGACCGGCGTCGACAAGGTCTATCGCGCCCGCTTCGCCCTCGGTCGCAGCACCACCACCGAGGACCGTGAGGGCGACACCGTCGCGCTCGCCCCGGCCGGTCCCCGCGAGCGCGACGCGGCCCTGGCGGCCCTGGGCGGCCTGCACGGCCCGCTGATGCTGCCGCCGCCGGCCTTCTCCGCGGTGAAGATCGACGGCCAGCGAGCGCACCGGATGGCCCGCCGCGGCGAGCTCGTCGAACTTCCGCCGCGGCCGATGACCGTGCGCAGCGTCGAGGCCCTCGCCGGTTCGCCCGACGAGTGCACTGAACCCTGGGTCGACGCCACGATCGCAGTGAGCAAGGGCACGTATATCCGTGCCCTCGCGGTCGAGCTCGGCCGCCGCATCGAGCTCCCGGTCCACCTCGCCGCCCTGCACCGTCTCGCCAGCGGGGCGCTCCGCGTCGACGATCCCCGGGCTCTCACGGGGATCACCGTGCAGCCGTTGCCGGACCCACGCCCCGGTCTGCCGCCCAAGCTCCGTCTCGGGCTCGCCAGGGCAGGGCAGGACCCGGGCCCGCTCACCCGTCCGGAGCTACGAGCGGCGCTCAAGGCGGCGTTGCTGGACCCCTGCGAGGCGTTGCCGCTGCCCACCGTGGCGATCCCCGCCGACGATCCCCGCATGTCCACACTCACGCGCCTGCGCCACGGCCAGGCCGTTCCCCTCGACGCCGAGCTCGCCGCCTGGCTGCCGGAGTCGGCGCCGACCACCGGCGAAGGCCTCCCGGAGGCCTCTCGCGTCGCGCTGCGCACCGACGGCTACCTGATCGTCGTCCGCCGCGAGACCTGCGGCGAGCGGGGTGAGATGCTGCGCCCCGAACGAGTGCTCGCGGGCGAAAAGGTCGCGCCGACGGCTTGACAACTCCGCCCGCCCCCACGATTCTCCCCACCGCAAAAGCAACGCTTTTACCTTCGGAGGCAAGGGCCTCCCTCCACGAGCTACCAGAGTCATCATGTCCCTTTCTGTCGATCGCAAGGCTGAGATTGTCAGCAAGTACCAGACGAGCACGGCCGACACCGGCTCGCCCGAGGTCCAGGTCGCGCTGCTGACTGCGCGCATCAACTACCTCACCGAGCACTTTCGCTCGCACGCGAAGGACTTCCACTCGCGTCGGGGTCTGCTCAAGCTGGTCGGCCAGCGCCGTCGCCTGCTGGATTACCTCCGCAACAGCAGCGTGGATCGCTACCGCAGCCTCATTGGCGCGTTGAACATCCGCAAGTAACACCACAGCACGAGGGCGCGCCATCCTGGCCACCTCACGGTGTCCAGGCGGCGCCCTCGGCCCGTCTCAGGGCCCGGGCGGCCCGCGCACTCAAGCCATGGCCGAGCGGCCGTGGGATCGCCGTGGTTTGCGCGCAGGTCGGTTCCCATCCAAGTTCCTCCCACGGCGGAAAGTGTCCGCCATCATGAACGTCATCACCGAAAGCTGCTCGATCGGCGAGGTCGAGATCAGCATTGAGACCGGCAAGCTCGCAAAGCAGGCCAACTCCGTCGTCATCCGCTGCAGCGAGACGGCAATCCTCGTCACCTCCGTCTCGAGCCGCGAGCCCAAGGACCTTCCGTTCTTGCCGCTCACCGTCGAGTATCGCGAGTACAACGCCGCCGCCGGCAAGATCCCCGGCGGTTACTTCAAGCGTGAGGGCCGGCTGACCGATCAGGAGACCCTGACCTGTCGCTTCATCGACCGCCCAATCCGCCCGCTCTTCCCCAAGAGCTACCGTAACGACACCCAGGTGATCGGCACCGTGCTCTCGCACGACAAGGTGCACGAGCCCGACGTGCTCGCGATCACCGGCGCCTCCGCGGCCCTGCATATCAGCGACGCCCCGTGGGCCGGCCCGATCGCGGGCGTCCGCGTCGCCCGCGTCCAGGGCAAGTTCATCGCCTTCCCCTCGTGGGAGCAGATGAAGATCGCCGACATCCTCCTGGTCGTCGCCGTCAGTCGCGACGCGATCATCATGGTCGAGGGTGGCGCCGAGCAGGCCCTCGAGGCCGACATGATCGACGCGCTGATGTTCGCCAAGGAGGCCGCCGCGCCCCTGATCGCCATGCAGGACCGCCTGCGCGAGCGCGCCGGCAAGCCCAAGCGCGCCTACGTCGAGCCGGCCGTCGACACCGCCTTCCGCGACAGTGTCATGACCGCCGCCGAGGCCGACCTCAACCAGGCCTTCGCGATCGTCGCCAAGGCCGAGCGTCGCACCGCCATCGACACCGTCAACAAGCGGATCGCCGAGCGCTTCCTGGCCGAGCAGCCGACCCGCGGCGCCGAGGTCGGGGCCGCGCTCTCCAAGCTCGAGAAGAAGATCGTCCGTGGCCGCGTGATCCGTGAGGGCAAGCGCATCGACGGTCGTGGCACCCGCGACATCCGCCCGATCTATATCGAGGCCCATCCGCTGCCCCGCCCGCACGGCTCGGCGCTGTTCCAGCGCGGCGAGACCCAGGCGATCGTCACCACCACCCTCGGCACCGAGCACGACGCCCAGCGCCTCGACACCATCCGCGGCGACATCACCCGGACTTTCCTGCTGCACTACAACTTCCCGCCCTTCTGCACCGGCGAGGCCAAGCCCCTGCGCGGCCAGTCGCGCCGCGAGGTCGGCCACGGCGCGCTCGCCGAGCGGGCCCTGCGCTACGTGCTCCCGACGCACGACAAGTTCCCCTACACCCTGCGCATCGTCAGCGAGACCCTCGAGTCCAATGGCTCGTCCTCGATGGCCGCGGTCTGCGGCGGCTGCCTCAGCCTCATGGATGCGGGCGTGCCGATCAAGGCGCCGGTCGCCGGCATCGCCATGGGCCTGATGCAGGAGGGCAAGGAGATCGCCATCCTCTCGGACATCCTCGGCGACGAGGATCACCTCGGCGACATGGACTTCAAGGTGACCGGCACCAAGACCGGCATCACCGCCCTGCAGATGGACATCAAGGTCGAGGGTCTCACCCGTGAGATCCTGGTCGCCGCGCTCGATCAGGCCCGCGAGGGTCGCCTGCACATCCTCGACAAGATGCTCGAGGTGCTGCCGGAGCCGCGCGCCGATCTCAGCAAGTACGCGCCGCGCATCGTCACGGTCCAGGTCAAGGTCGACAAGATCCGCGACATCATCGGCCCCGGTGGCAAGACGATCCGCGCGATCATCGAGCAGACCGGCTGCATGATCAACGTCGACGACAGCGGCCGCGTCAGCATCGCCTCCGATGACCCCGCCCGCATCGCCAAGGCCAAGGCCATCATCGAGGGCCTGACCGCCGAGGCCGAGGTCGGCGCCGTCTACCACGGCGTCGTCAAACGCATCGTCGACTTCGGCGCCTTCGTGGAGATCCTCCCCGGCACCGACGGTCTGATCCACATCTCGGAGCTCGATGACCGCCGCGTCGAGCGGGTCACCGACGTGATCCAGGAAGGCGATGAGGTCGTCGTCAAGGTTCTCAATGTCGACCAGACCGGGAAGATCCGCCTCAGCCGCCGCGCCGCCTTCGGGGTCGATCCCTCGGAAGTGCAGAACCTGCGCGGCTAATCAGCAAAGGCGCCATGATGGCACCTGACCTGCCGCCGCTGCTCATCCAGCGGCTACACCCCGCGGCCACCAGTCCGCAACGCATGAGCGCGGACGCCGCGGGGCTCGACCTTTCCGCCTGCCTGCCGGACGGACCGGTGGTCCTGCGTCCGGGTGAACGGCGTTTGATCCCGACCGGGCTGGCCCTCGCGATCCCCTCCGGGTTCGAGGGCCAGGTCCGGGCGCGCTCGGGACTTGCCTTGCGCCATGGGCTCGCGATCCTCAACGCTCCAGGTACAATCGACGCCGACTACCGTGGAGAGCTCAAGATCATCCTCGTCAACCTCGGCGACGCGCCGGTGGAGATCCACCACGGCGAGCGGGTCGCCCAGCTCGTGCTGGCGGCCGTGGCCATGCTCGCGCCGCGCGAAGTCGACGCCCTCCCACCCGCTGGCCGCGGCGCCGGCGGCTTCGGAAGCACAGGTCGCTAGCCACATGACCCAAGAGTCATGTCAACGGAGGCCGCATGGAGCGTAGCGCCGGCTCGACCATTCTCGGCCGCCTCGAGCTCATCCGCGAGGAGACGGCGAGCGTCGGCGTCCAGGTGTTCGGCCCGACCTGGGCCGTGCTCGATCACGAGACCGGCGAACTCGCGCGCACCTGCGTCATCGATGCCGAGTTGCTGCCGAACGCGGACAGTCGCGCCGCCTTCGTCGCCGGCCTCGCCCCGCTGTCGAGCCTGCGCGATCCGACCCTCGTACCCCAGCTGTTCGTCGGCGGCGACGAGCTCGGCGGCGCGGTCCTCTACGAGCCGCTGCCCGGCGGCGTCGCCTTCGACGACCTGTTCGATGGCACAGGTTCTTACGAGCTGACGCTCGAGGCCGGTCGCCTGGCCCGTCAGCTCGCCCGCGCGCTCGCGGCCCTGCACGCGCGGGGACACGTGCACGGCATGCTCGCAAGCGCCTGCGTCTTCGTCGGCCCGCGCGGTCCGGCCGTCTATCAATACGGCCTCGCGTCGCTGTGCGACCGCGCGGTGTTGATGCGCCGGGCCCGGGCCTTCGGCCTGATCAACCTCGCGCCCGAGGTGATGGCCGGCGGCGACTTCACGCCGAGCGCCGACCTGCACGCCTGGGCCGTCACCATCGCCCAGTTCGCGGCCGGCGTGCGCGGCGTCGCGGCCCTCGACCTCGTGCGCGGCAGCGACGAGCTCCCCGGCCTGACCCCGAGCCTGCGCGCCGCGCTGCAGGCGTGCCTCGCCGTGGACCCCGGCGCTCGCCCCCGTGACGGCACCGACCTCCTGCGCCTGATCGAGTCCGCCGGCCTCGGCGAGGGCTCGGGCATGCTCGTGCGCGCCGACTTCATCGATCCGGCCGAGGAGGCCGCCGCCCAGGAGCCGGCCGCAGTCGAGCAGCCGCTGACCCGTGAAGATCTGCCCGCGATGCCGGAGCCGCCGAGTCCCGCGGAGCCGTCGATCACCACGACCACGCCGGCTACCACGCCCGTTGTGGCCCCCACGTCGCCGCCGCGGCCGCCTGTCCCCAAGGACAGGCCCCCGACGATCGCCCCCACGGGTATGTCGCTGCCGGTCACCAGCTTCGAGGAGATGCTGATGAGCGGCGACCGGGCCCGGCGCCCCGCGACCATCGCACCCGGTAGCATGAGCGCCGCCCCGGTCCCCGAGGAGCCGCCCGCCGATGCTGTGCGCGCCATGGGGAACAGCGCCAAATCGGCCAACAACCTGCGCCGGGTTCACCTGCTCACGGACCCCGTCAAGCGCGGCGCAGGGGAGCCCAGCGACCTGATCCCGGCCCCCGGCGATCTGCTGATCGGTGGCACCCGCGAGGAGGTCGAGGCCGCGAGTCGTGCGACCACCGTCCGCCTCGATTCCTTCGGCATCGCCGACGCCGTGCGCTCCGCCAGCCTGGCGAGCCCCGAGGACCCCGAAGTCAGCCCCGCGATCTCCGAGCCGCGTCGGCCGCCACCACCTGCGCCACCACCCGCGCCACCACCCGCGCCACCACCCGCGCCACCACCCGCGCCA
>NZ_JACCSO010000424.1 GCF_013812955.1 Nannocystis sp.
GACGCCGGTGAACGGCCGGCCGGCGCCGAGATCGAGGGTGCCGACCACCACCGTGCCCTTGTCCTGGCCGGGGTTCGGGAACGGCACGCCGGGCCGCGGCACATCGCTCGCGGCCGTGCTTGCGCCCGCTGAGCCCGATGAGCCCGATGAGCCAGGAGCTGCCGGGCTCTCGCCGGCTGCGCCCGACTTGACCAGCAGCATGCGCACGCCGACGCTCGGGTCCACGCGCACTTCCTGCGACTGGACCCGCTCACCGCCGAAGTCGACGCTGGCGACCGCGGTGCCGCCGGCGTAGGCGGTGAGGTCGGCGAAGCTCGCCCGCCCCTGCTCGACGCTGACGGCCGTGCGGGTCTCGGTGCGGGTGCCATCGGCGCTTCGAAGCTCGAGTGAGACCGTCAGACCGACGCCGGGATCCTGAAACGAGCCGCGGAGCACACGGATGACGATCGTGCCGGCCTCGGTCTGGGGATCGATGCGAGGGATCCCGGACATCGCCCGCGGATCGGGCATCGCCGGGCCCTGGGCCGCGCTGACGCCCGCGAACAGGCTGAGCGCGAGCACCGAGGCGAGGGACAATGGAAAGCGAGACAAGCGAGACATACGAGACCTGCGGATCACGACGCACCCCCGCCGATCTCACCCGATCGGGCGGGCTGGGCCGGGCGCTGCGTGGTCGAGAGATCGGGCTTCTTCATCGGGGCACCGCACGACTTGCAGAAGCGGGCATCGGGGTCGTTGGTGCCGCCACAGATGCCGCAGATGCGCGTGGTCTGATCGAAGGGCCCGCTGGCCGCGGGGCCCGGGACCGGCTCGACCTCCGCCGCGGCCACGTCATGCTCGGCCGTGGAGGTCGCGGAGGAGGCCGGAGCGCTGGCCGAACTCGCCGGAGGAGTCGCGGCCGAGTCGCGCTCGGCGAGCACGCGGGCGAGCTCGGGGTGGAGGCTGGAGCCGCCCTCGAGCGCGCGCATCACCTCGATCGCGCGCAGGCGGTAGGTGGCGATCACGGTGTCGTGGTCGATCTGGGACAGCTTGCCCATGCCGAAGTCGAACTCGAGCTCCTTGATCGCGCGCAGCAGCCGGCGCTTCTCGTCGCGCAGCTCGGCCTGGGTGAAGCTGCCCGCGGCCTGGCCGACCTGGGCCACCCGATCGGGCCGCGACAGCGCCCAGACCATCGCGTACAGCTGGCCGAGCGCATAAACCAGGGCCGCCGCCGCCGCCGCCAGCGCGATGGTCGGCGCGTCGAGGCGCGCCCCGAACACGGTCACCAGCAGGGCCAGGACCACCAGCGCGGCGCCGAGGGCTCCGCCCGCGAGCAGCAGGATCCTGCGCTTCGTGTCGGTCATGTCGCTCGTGCCGGCCGGCGTGCCGGGCGTGCCGGCCGTGCCGGGCGTCGTGCCGGTCTCAGACATCCTCGCCCACGCCTTCCGACTTGCGGGTGCCGACGCACACCAGGGAGCCTGCCAGCATCACGCCGAAGCCGATCCAGATCCAGTTGATCAGCGGGTTGATGTAGAGGCTCATCTGCGTCCAACCAGTGCTCATGTCGACCTCTTGCATCGACACGTACACGTCCTCGCCCGCGGTCATGTAGCGCGAGACCTCGGTGGTCGGCTGCTCGGGCAGCTGGTAGTACCACCAGCGCGCGGGGTGCAGCACGTCCTTGACCTCGCCGTCCTTGAGGACCGCGATGTCGGCGGTGATCATCTCTTTTTGCCAGTCCTCGGTCGCGTGCAGGCCGTCGTGGCGGATGGTGTAGGCGCCGAGCGCGAGCGACTCGCCGGGCTTGAGGTGCGCGAGGCGGTTCTCGATCTTGTACGAGTTGCCGGCCCAGCCGAGGAACATCAGCACGACCCCGAGGTGCACGATGTAGCCGCCGTAGCGGCGACGCGCCCGCAGCACCAGCGAGATCAGCGCCTCGAGCACACCCTGCGGCCGCTGCTTCCGGCGCAGCGCGACCCCGCGGTAGAACTCCTGGACGATGGTCCAGAAGGTGAAGCCGCACAGGCCGAAGCAGGCCAGGCCCCACGGCGAGTCGAGCCCGGTCGCCCGCCAGACGCCGACGACCAGCACGCCGACCCCCAGCGGCGCCGCGAACTGGCGGACCAGGCTCGCCGTCGAGGTCTTGCGCCACGCGAGGAGCGGGCCGATGCCGGTCAGCAGCAGCAGCGCGAGGCCGAGCGGGCGCATGTACTGATTGAAGAACGACTCGTTGATGACGACGCGGCTGCCGGGATTTTGCCAGCCGAGCAGGTCCGGGTAGCGCTCGGCGAGGATCATGCGCCACTCGGTGAAGGTCGGCCACATGGTCGCGCCGAGCACGAACAGGGCGCAGACCAGGAACAACCAATTATTGACCAGGAACGCGAACTCGCGGCTCATCACGCTCTCGAGCTCGCCGCGCGAGCGCAGCAGCGGGAGCCGCCAGATCAGCAGGCCGAAGCTGACGACGACGATCAGCAGCATGAAGCCGCCGAAGGTCCAGGCCAGCACCGGGTCGGAGCCGAAGGCGTGCACGCTCTGGACCACGCCGCTGCGGGTCATGAAGGTGCCGACGATCGTCAGCAGGAAGCTGACGATGATCAGCAGCAGGTTCCACGCCTTCATCATGCCGCGGCGCTCCTGGATCATCACCGAGTGCAGGAAGGCGGTCGCGGTGAACCAGGGCAGCAGGCCGGCGTTCTCGACCGGGTCCCAGGCCCAATAGCCGCCCCAGCCGAGCTCCTCGTAGGCCCAGAGCCCGCCGAGGATCAGGCCGAAGGTCAGGAACATCCACGAGAACAGCACCCAGCGCCGCACGCTGCGCTGCCAGGCCGCGTCGACCTGACCGGTCAGCAGCGCCGCCATCCCGAAGGCGTAGGGCACCGCCAGCGAGACATAGCCGAGGTACAGGCTCGGCGGGTGGATGATCATGTAGAAGTTTTGCAGCAGCGGGTTCAACCCGCGGCCCTGGGTCGGCACCTCGAGCAGGTACTGCGCGAAGGGGTCCTTGATGAAGAGCAGCAGGCCGACAAAAAAGCACGTGATCGTCGCCAGGACCGCGACCACGTGCGGGATCAGCTCGCGGTGGCGCTTCCGGTTGGCACGCACGGCGAGCGAGCCGAACAGCGTGTGCAGCAGCACCCAGAACAGCAGGCTGCCGTCGAGTCCGCCCCAGAACGCGGTGATCTTGTAGAACAGCGGCATCGACGCGTCGCTGGTGTGCTGCACGTACTGGATCGAGTAGTCGCCCGACAGGAACGCGTAGATGATCAGCGCGGAGGCGAAGGCCGCGAGCCCGAAGCTCGCGTAGGTGCCCTGCACCGCGCCCTCGATCAGCCGCTCCGAGCGGCGCTGGGCGCCGAGGATGGCGAGGCCGGTGGTGCCGAGGCTCATGATGAAGAGCAGCAGGATCGTGGCGGTGCCCAGCGAGGCGATCGACAGCGAGCCTCCTGGAGGGGCACCCGCAAGAGGGGCAGCAAGAGGGGCAGCGAGCAGTGCGAGCGGTGCGAGCGGTGCGAGCGACATGGGACCTCCTGGTGTCAGCGCTTGACGGGCTTCTTGGTAGGATCGGCCGACGCGGTCTCCTCGTACTTCGAGGGGCACTTCGCGGCCATCTCCTCCGACTCGAAGCGGCCGTCTTGCAGCACGCCGGTGAGCACCACTTCGCCGCCCTCGGCGAAGGTGTCGGGCACCATGTTGGTGTAGTGGACCGGCAGGCGCCGGCCCTCGCGCTCGACCTCGAAGGTGTAGTCGCCGGCGGCGCCGATCCGCTGGCGCACGGTCCCGGGGACGACGGTGCCGTGGACCTTGACGGTGCGGCCGGCGTAGCTGGGCATCGCGTCGACGAACTTGTCGACGTAGATGTACTCGAGCACACCCTCGGTGCCGCCGGCGCGGACCATGAAGATGGCGGAGCCGGCGATTGCGAGGCCGAGGATCACCTGGGTTGTCACGGGGAGCGCCATGTCTTTATCCTCCGATGCTGATCATCGCCTTGTCGGGGCCACCCTGGCCATCGATCCGAAACTCATGCCCGGGCCGTTTATGCCCGAGGATCGCCCGTACTCGCGACTCTAGCGCCTCGGGGTCGTAGGGGCGCAAGACCGAGCGTAGATCGCCGGTGTCGTCGCGCGCGAGACAATTGTGCAGCTGCCCGGTCGCGGAGATGCGCAAACGATTGCAGCTGGCGCAGAAATTCTCGGTCATCGCGGCGATGACTCCGAGCCGCTGGCCCGCGTGGGGGCTCGAGTGGGGGCCGGCGTGGACGCTGTCGTCGACGCGCCAGTAGGTCGCAGGCCCGAGGCCCCGCAGGCCCTCGCCAGCGTCGGGCACCAGCGCCGCGCCGACGTGGGCCGCGACCGCGCGCCGCAGGTCGGCGGCCGCCAGCAGCTCGCCGGGCACGAACAGGCGCCCGCCGGACATCGGCATCAGCTCGATGAAGCGGGGCACGTGCCCACGGGCCCACGCCCAGGTCGCCATTGGGCCGACCTCGTCGTCGTTGAAGCCGCGCACGGCGACGGTGTTGAGCTTGATGTCGCGAAAGCCGGCGGCGGTGGCGGCCTCGAGGCCCGCGAGCACCTGCGACAGCTCGCCCCGGCGGGTGATCTCCCGGAAGCGGATGGGGTCGAGGCTGTCGATGCTGACGGTCAGACCGGCGAGCCCGGCCGAAAACAGCGGCGCGGCGAGCTCTTGCAGCCGCGCGCCGTTGGTCGTCATCACCACCTGCAGCCGGCGATCGGGCTTGTTCTCCACGGGGTTGCTCCCCACGGGGATCCGCGACAGCTCGGCGACCAGCTCGACCAGGCCCTGGCGCACCGTCGGCTCGCCGCCGGTCAGGCGCACGCGCTCGACGCCCCACGCCGCGAAGGCCCGCACGACCAGCGCGACCTCCTCGAGCGTCAGCAGCTCGCGCCGCTGCACGTGCTCGACCCCCGCCTCCGGCATGCAGTAGGTGCAACGAAAATTGCAGCGGTCGGTCAGCGACACCCGCAGGTACTTCACCGCGCGCGCCTGCGGGTCCACCAGGGGTGGCCCGGAGAAGGGTCCGGCCGCGGGCGGCGGCCGCAGGCGGCGGAGCGGGATCAGGGTCATGGTGGCGCGAACGGGACGCGGAGCTGAAAGGTTACCAAAGGGAAGCTTTGCTGTCCCGACCTTCACGGGCGGCGCCCACAGGCTGTAGCACCCAACTACCCTGCCCCTGCGCCATCAAGTGCGAAAGCGCAGGACCAGACGTCGCAGCCAGCGCCGTTAACGAACGAAGCGGCCGCAGGGTCACCCTGGCGGCCGCCTCATGCGAGAGTCTGTGAGACGCCAGTGAACGTCGCTCAGTGCGCGGCCTTCTCGGCGCCGTGCTCAGCGCCACCGGCTGCATGATCCGCACCGGCTGCGGCGGCGCCATGGCCTGCGCCATGATCCGGTCCACCGTGGGCGGCGACTTCCTTGCGGATGCGGTCGGCGCGCTCGGGCACGTTGTCGACGCCGACCTTGAGGGCGTTGCCGGCGTTCTCCATCTCCTTCACGCGGACGAAGGTCTCCTGCTCGTCGTTGAGGCGCGAGCGGGCGTCCATGTCGAACATGATGAAGCCGAAGAAGATGGCGACGAAGATGATCGTGCCGAGGAACACGAACAGGTGATACTTCTCGTCGTACTTCAGGTGCATGAAGTAGGCGACGACCAGCGCGGCCTTCACGGTCGCCACGGCCATGGCGACCATCAGGCTCGCGGGTCCGAGGTTGGCGAAGGACACCGCGTAGGTCAGCGCCGTCAGGAAGAACAGCGTGCCGATGATCTTGTTGTACAGGCTGATCGGCGAGACGTGCTCGTGCAGCTCGTGGGGGTGCTCGACCGGGATTCCGTTGGAATAAACCTTGCTCATGACATCACCTCCGCGGCTCACTTCACCAAGTAAAGGAGGGGGAACAGGAAGATCCAGACGAGGTCGACGAGGTGCCAGTAGAGGCCGGTGTTCTCGACGGCTGCGTAGTTCTTGGCGCTGAAGTCACCGCGGCCGGCGCGGATGTAGATCCAGATCATGATGGCGAGGCCGATCACGACGTGGAAGCCGTGCAGGCCGGTCATCATGAAGTACACGGCGAAGAAGATGTGGGGCAGGCCCTCGATCTCGTAGCCGTGGAGGTGGGCCGAGTAGTACTTGCCCGGCAGCATGCCGTGCGCGAACTTCTCGCTGTACTCGAAGTACTTGACCACCATGAAGATGACGCCGCACAGGATGGTCAGCACCAGGTAGCGCTGGATGCCCTTGCTGTTGCTGGTCTGCGCCGAGCGGACCGCCAGGGCCATCGTGTAGGACGAGCTCAACAGGACCAGGGTGTTGATGCCGCCGGCGGTCTTGCTGAGGTACTCGCTCGCCCCGAGCACCATCTCCGGATAGAACATCCGGGTGATGAAGTAGGCGAGGAAGAGACCGCTGAACATCAGGATCTCGGTGGCCAGGAACAGCCACATCCCCAGCTTGGCCGCGCTCGC
>NZ_JACCSO010000497.1 GCF_013812955.1 Nannocystis sp.
GACCCCGGTCGTCACCTGCACGCTCGACACCACCACCCGCGGACCCGACCCCGAGTGCAGCCTGCCCGCGCTCGTCGAGGGTCGCTACGAGCTCGCCGTCGCGGTTGCCGAGCCCGGCAGCACGCGCATCGCCCACACCGCGATGAGCTTCCGTGTCGGCCCCAAACGCCAGCCCCGCGACCTCAGCTGGCGCAGCTCGCCCGGCACCTCCCTGACCATCCTGACCGAGCGCAGCACCGTGCGCCCCGGCGAGACCCTCGAGGTCGCCGTGCGCGGCTGGGCCAACGCCCGCGGCACCCTCGTGCTCGCCCGCGGCGGCCTGCGCGAGACCCTGCCGCTCACCCTCACCAACGGCGAGGCCCGCTTCAAATTCACCGTCGACGACACCTGGACCCCCGGCGTCGAATTCTTCGCCAACATCGCCCTCCCCCACGGCAGCCATCCCACCCTCCACCGCGCGACCGCCCGCGTCGCCCAGGAGCCCGAGCACCGCCGCATCGACGTCGCCGTCGAGGCCCCCGCCCGGGTCGGCCCCGGCGACCCCATCGACCTGCGCGTGCGCGTGCGTGACGACCAGGACCGGCCGCTCGCCGCCCGCGTCGCGCTGTGGGCCGTCGACGAGGCCGTGCTCGACCTCACCGGGTATCAGACCCCCGACCTGCTGCCCGGCTTCCTCTCCAGCCGTCCGCACGAGCTCGCATTCAGCGACGACTACGGCACCCTGCTCTACCCCTATCACCCCTTCCTCGACGACCCCTGGTTCACGCTCGTCGGCCGTGGCCACGGCGGCGGCGGCACCGGCGAGGGCAGCATCGGCCTCGGCAACACCGGCCTGATCGGCAAGGGCGGCGGCATGGGAGGACTCGCGCCGCCCGCCCGCAGCCGCTTCGAGACCACCCCGGTGTTCCTCGCCGACCTCGCCGTCGACAAGACCGGCGAGGCCAGCGTCAAGGCGCGCATGCCCGAGAACCTCGGCACCTTCCGCATCACCGCGATCGCCTCGGCCAGCCTGGTCGACGGCAGCGGCGTCGGCCGCTTCGGCAAGAACGACGCCCGCACCGTCGTCACCGCCCCGCTGGTGCTGCGCGCGGCGATGCCCCGCCAGCTGCGCCCCGGCGATCATGCCGAGGTCGCCGCGATCGTGCAGAACAACACCGGCGTCGCCGGCAAGCTCCAGGTCCAGGTCAGCCTGCCCCAAAAGCCAGATACAAAGGGACATGCCCTCAAGGTCACGTCACCCTCCGTGCTCAGCGCCGAGCTCGAGGACGGCGGCCAGGCGCGCCTCGTCTTCCAGGTCGAGGCCATCGGCCTCGGCGCCCCCGAGATCGAGCTGCAGGCCGCGCTGACCCCCACCGGCGGCGGTCCGCAGATCCACGACGGCCTGCGCCTCCCGCTGCCGGTCGCCCCCGAGCGCACCCTCACCGAGCGGGTCGCCGCCTACGGCACCGTCACCGACGACCAGGCGATCGCGATCCCGATCAAGATCCCCCGGGGCGTATTGCCCGGCCACGGCGGCGTCACCATCGACACCTCCTCGACCCTGCTCGGCGGCCTCGAGGACGCCGTGCACGACCTCGTACACTACCCCTACGGCTGCATCGAGCAGACCTCGAGCGGCCTGCTCCCGATCGTCGCCCTCGGCCCGCTGGCCCGGGACTACCCGCTCGGCATCCCCGACACCAAGGCCTTCATGCGCGCCGGCGTCGAGCGCATCCTGTCGATGCAGACCGCCAGCGGCGGCTTCAGCTACTGGCCCGGCGCCACCGAGGTCCACGTCTACGCCTCCGCCTACGCGACCTGGGTCCTGCAGCTCGCCGCCAAGGCCGGGCATCCGGTCCCCGAGGACAACCTGCGCCGCGCCCTCGACCACCTCGAGACCCGCATCAACGGCATCAAGCTCGCGCAGATCCCCGTCGACTGGGGCTATCACGACGGCGTGCGCACCGCGATCGCCCTGCACACCCTCGCCGAGGCCGGCCGCGACGTGCGCAAGCAGAGCGCCGAGCTCTACACCCTGCGCCAGCAGCTGCCGCACTTCGCCCGCGCCTTCCTGCTGCTCGCCCTGCACCGCCAGGACCCCGCCGCCTCCGAGGTCCGCACCCTGATGAACGAGCTGCTCGGCACCCTCAAGGAGCTGCCCGGCACCGCCCACAGCCAGGAGCCGTGGCTCTACGGCAACCACGAGTTCTTCGCCTCCGACGGCCGCAGCGACGCGATCTTGTTGATGGCCCTGCTGCGCGTCGAGCCCAATCACGCGCTCGTCCCCAAGCTCGCGCGCGGCCTGCTCGAGCGAAGGATCGGCGGCAGCTGGCGCAACACCCAGGAGAACGCCTACGCCCTGGTCGCCCTCACCGACTTCGCCCGCATCCACGAGACCGAGCTCCCCGACCTGCGCGCCCGCGCCTGGGTCGGCGGCGCCAGCGTGCTCGACGTCCAGTTCAAGGGCCGCGAGCTCGCCACCCGCAGCGCCGTCACCCCGATGGACAAGCTCCTCGGCCTGTCTCAAGCGCCAGGTGACGAATTGCTCCCGGTGATCCTCCAGCGCAGCGGCCAGGGTCGCCTCTACTACCGCCTCGGCGCCGAGTGGGCCCCCTCCGCCCAGGCCACGCTGCCCGCGCGCAGCCAGGGCTTCACCGTCACTCGCACGCTGCGCACCGCGGCCGGCCCGGCGACCGCCGAGGTCCCCGCCGGCGAGCCGATCGCCATGGACCTGACCATCCGCAGCGACTCGCGCGTCCACTATGTGGTCATCGACGTCCCGCTGCCCGCCGGCCTCGAGGGCGTCTCGCGCACGCTCGGCAAGGGCCGCCGCGCCGGCGTGCTCGCGGGCCACCGCGGCTGGTGGGTCTCGCACGAGGAGCAGCGCCCCGACCGCGTCGTCGTGTTCGCCGACGACCTCCCGCCCGGCACCCACACGCACACGATCGATCTGCGCTCGACCAGCCGCGGCCAGTTCAGCTTCCCACCCGCGACCGCCGAGGCGATGTACATGCCCGAGGTCCACGGCCGCACCGCCGGTACCGCCCTCAACGTGCGCTGACGCCCCCTGCGCGCCATTTCACGAGCTCGTGCAACTCTCGCGGGCCGGGTGGTTTTCATCGCGCCTGTGTAAAAAAATCTCGCGAGCAGGTTGGGATCCCACAAATCCGGGCCTCGCTTGATCTCCACCGGAGCAAGCAGTAGCGCCAAACTGATGCTGCTGCGTTGGTGCGAAACGACGCCGCACTTCGCCGTGAATACCACGGCAAAGTCCACGTCCAGGGGGCCCCCATCGTCACGACCGTGACCTCGGGGTGGCCGCCGAATTGCTGCGTGGCAACTTCGCCCGCGCATCGCATCCACTTCACTTTTCACGACGTCGCCCCCCATCGACGTCCCCCACCGAAAATCACACATGACGTCTTCATGACGTCCTCGCCGGCCGCCTCGAGTTCCTCTCGAAACAGCCGCGAGAACTAAGTTCCGCCCGCAACACCTCGTTTGACTCCCGGAGGGTTTATGAACAAGCTCCCGTCCATGTTCGCCATGTTTCGTCGCGCCGCAGGTTGCGGTGCGCTCGCCCTCGTCTCGGTCGTCGCCACGCCGGCCGCCGCTCAGAGCCCCGAGACCATCACCACGCCCGTCGTCGATCCCGGCGCCGAGATGCGCCAGCACGTCTTCGCCATGGAGCGCGCGTACAGCCGCGTGCATGACTACACCGCGACCTTCCACAAGCAGGAGCGCGTCGACGGCGAGCTGTTGCCGCTGGAGACCATCTCGCTGAAGTTTCGCAAGCCCTTCGGCGTGTACATGCGCTGGATGTCGGGCGGCTTCGAGGGCCGCGAGGTGCTCTTCGTGCGCGGCTGGAACGACGACAAGATCCGTGCGCATCAGGGCTCCTTCCCGGATGTCACCGTCAACCTGCGCCCGGACGCCAACCTGGCGATGCGCGGCAACCGGCACCCGATCACCAAGGCCGGCTTCGGTGAGGTCATCCGGCTGCTGGTCCGCGACGCACGGCTCGCCGAGGCGCGCCCGCAAGACGACGTCCAGTACACCGACCTCGGCGAGTGGGAGGTCCACGGCGCCCGCAGCCGCTGCATCGAGGCCCGCGCCCCGGGCGGCAAGTTCAGCCCGTACTACGCCCCGCGCGCCAAGATCTGCTTCAACGTCAAGACCAAGATGCCGACCCGCGTCAGCACCTGGGACGTCGAGGACAACCTGGTCGAGGACTACGCCTACTCCGATGTCCGCCTGAACCCCGGCCTCGGCGACGCCGACTTCGACCCCGAGAACCCCGACTACAACTTCTGACGCCGGGCCGTACGGGCCCCTCCTGACCGACGAACGTGCCCGCTCGAGCGGGCACGTTTTTTTCGTCCACCCGCCACACGCTGTGCGATCCTTCGCGGCGAGCATGTCGTGGCGCGCGGCGATCGTGGGGTGCGTGGGCCTGCTCGCCTGCTCGGGCCCGGAGACCCCGGACCAGACCCCGGTCCCCGCTCCGGTCATCGTCCCCGGCCCGATCCATGTACCTGTCCCTTCGGACATCCCCACCGCGGAACCAATACCGGCGACGCGGGGCCCGCTCGAGCTCGCCTTCGTCGGCGACATCATCCTCGGCAAGTACGTCCTGCACGACTACGCCTCGCTGGTCGTGCCCGGCGAGGACCCGTTCGCGGCGGTCGCCGGGCTGCTGCGGGCCGACATCGCCGTCGCCAACCTCGAGACCCCGCTGATGCACATCCGTCCGGAGCGCAGCCCGATCTACATCGGCTCGCGCTTCGGCGCCGACAAGCAGGCCGCACGCGCTCTGGTCGGCCGCTTCACCGCGCTGGGGATCGCCAACAACCACGCCCACGACCTGCTGACCGCCGGCCTGCAGCAGACCCCCGAGGTCCTGCGCGAGCTCGGCCTCGTGCCCGTCGGCGCGGCCCAGGCCGCCGGAGACCCCGTGCAAGTCGTCACGCTCGTGCAAGACGGCTGGCGGGTCGCGCTGGTCGCCGCCACGACCTGGACCAATCGTCCACCCGCGCCCGGCGACCCGAGCCTGCCGGTCTATCGCACCGGCCAGCTGTCCCGTCGACTGCTGCCGGCGATCGCCACCGCCCGCGCGGAGCACGACCTCGTGCTCGTGCTGCTGCACTGGGGTCAGGAGTACACCGACGGCCCCGACCACCATCAGCGGAGCGCGGCCCGCCGCCTGATCGACGGCGGCGCCGACCTCGTGATCGGCCACCACCCGCACGTGCTGCACGGCCTCGAGCGCCACGCCGACGGGCTGATCGCGTACTCGCTCGGCAACTTCCTGTTCGCCAACACCGACGAGCGCTCGCGCCACAGCGGCGTGCTGCGGGTCCGCTATCGACCCGGGCAGCGCTGTCCCGAGCGCGCCAGCCTGCATCCAGTGTGGCTCGGCGAGGCCCCCGGATACGCGCCCGCGCCCGCGCCCGCGCCCCACGCCGCACAGATCCGCAAGCGCATCCAGACCCTCAGCAAGCGGCTTCGCACGCCGCTGCTGATCGACGACGAGGCGCTGGTCGTGCGCGACTGGCCGTGCTCGGCCGTGACCGAATGACCACGACGACCCGGCGCTAGCGGATCTGCTTCAGCGTCTCGTCGAAGCCCGGCGCGACGCGCCTGCGCTGCCACCACGCCTCGAACTCCTCGTAGACGCCCTCGTTCTCGAGCTCGTACTTCGCCGCGGTCGCGGGCGGGTCGTCAGGCAGCGGCAGCACCAGCTTGAACTCGCGATAGAGCTTCTGCAGCAGCGACACGGCCCACTCACGGCGGCTGTAGTCGCCTCGCGGGTCGCGGGCGATCTGGTACAGCGCGTCGACCGACTCGCGGGTGAACTCGATGGTCAGCGCGACGTGGTTGGACTGCGTGGCGCCGTCGGTCAGGAACACGTCGAACTTGCCGGGGCGCAGGTACAGCCGCTCGTTCAAGTCGACCTCGAAGACGAACGCCGACCGGGCCGCGATCTCGAAGCGCTCGGGCGTCGGCGTGACGAGGGCGTACTCGTCGTCGCCGCCGAGTCGGGTCATCGTCGTCTTGCCCATCGTGAACGACAGGTCCTCGCGGGTGCTCAGGTCGAGCAGGTGCATCTCGACGTCCAGCGACTTCTCCGGTGAGATCTCGCGGACGATCGGGCGGTCTGTCGGGTTATTGAAGCTGATCTCGACCGGGATGGGCTTCGCGGTCGCAACCGAGGTCTCGTGGAGCTTGATGTGCATCGGCGGGTCACTTTCAGTCGGCGCGGCTGCGGGTGGAGGCGGGGTCGAGGTCGATGTTTGACTCGCACCCGGCCCCGAGCACGCGACGCACAGGGCGAGCGCCGCCCACGGGCGCCAGCGGCCCGCCCCTGCGGTCATGGCTTGATCCCGCGAAGGATCTTCTTCTCTCGGTCGGTGAACGTCGTGCCTCCTGCGGTCGTATAGTACATGATCCCCGCGTTCGACACCGAGTGATCGAGTGACGCGCCGAAGACATCGCGCTTGAAGAACGACTTGGTCGCGTGGCCGGCCTCGTGGCGCACCACCTGCTTCATCGTCGCCGCGCTGCTGCCGGTCGGCGCCGTCACCCGGCCCTGGCCGTGGCTGAGCCCGCCCCAGTTGACCCACAGGCCGTCGGGGTCGAGGCCAGTATAATAATGTCCACCGGATGCTTTGGGGAACGCGCCGATCTGCAGCCACGCCGGCGTCGCTGCCCCCCCGAGGCGCCACTGGGCGGTCTGCCAGTCGCCCCCGCGCGATGAGTACTTCGGGTGGTAATGCTTGATCGCCACCAGCGCATTGGCGGGGATCCCCGCGTCGACGATCCACTTGTCGCGAGCCGTGGCGAACGCCGCGTCGATGCGGTTGGCCCACACCTGGGCCCTGGCCACGATCGCGGCGCGGGCTATGACGCGCTTCGCCAGCAGGGCCGCGTCAGCGCCCGCGTAGGTGGCATCGGCGATCTCCGTCGCGGTCGG
>NZ_JACCSO010000542.1 GCF_013812955.1 Nannocystis sp.
GCTTGACGCTGTCGACGCGCTTCTGGGACAGCGTCTTGTTGAACTTGTCGCTGCCCTTGCTGTCGGTGTGACCGTCGATCCACACCTTGATCTCCGGCGCGGCCTTCATCGTGCTGGCGACCTCGTCCATGAGCTTGAAGCTCTTCGGGTCGATATCCCACTTGTTGAACTTGAAGTAGATCTTGTCGGTCAGCTTGATCGTGCAGTCGTCGAACTCGAGGAACTCGGGACAACCGTCCTCGTCCTCGATCCCGTCGAAGTCCTCGGGCTGGTTGCGGCAGTCCACTTCGACGCCGCCGCTGTTGCGCTTGTCGTTGTTGTCCCAGGTGTAGGTGCCGTCCGGGTTGCGGTTGAGCTTGGCCGCGTCGAGCACCTTGTCGCCGTCGTTGTCCTTGTCCGGGCAGCCGTCCTGGTCCTCGAACTGGTCGAAGTCCTCGGGGTCGTTCGGGCACTTGTCGACCGCGTCGAGCAAGGTGTCGCGGTCGTTGTCCGGATCCGGGCAGCCGTCCTCGTCCTCGAACCCGTCCATGTCCTCGGGCTCGTTGCGGCAGTCGATCTCGCGGCCGTTCTCGGTCTTCTTGTCGAGGTTGCTCCACTTGCCGTCCTTGAACACGGACGCGTCGAGGACCCCGTCCTTGTCGTTGTCCTTGTCCGGGCAGCCGTCGTAGTCCTCGAAGCTGTCGAAGTCCTCCGGGTCGTCCGGGCACTTGTCGGCGGCGTCGTCGTAACCGTCGCCGTCGCGGTCGCCGACCTTCGGCCCCGAGACGACGACCTGGTTCGGATCCTTGCAGCGGACCGGGTCGGTCTTCTTGCGCGCCAGCGTGCTGTAGAGCTCGGCCTTCTCCGTGTGCTCCTTGCCGCGGTAGTACTCGCCCATGGTCAGCGCGTCGCGGGCGAAGCGGATGTTCGCCTCGGCGATCGCCGTCTCCTTGGGCGCGCAGCCGATGGTCTTCGAACCGTCGCCGATCGCTTCCTGAAGGATCTTGTCGTAGCCGTCGACCTTGCCGCTGAGGGTCTGACCGGCACAGGCCAGGCCGATCACCGCCACGGCCGTCGTGGCCCCAATCGAGAGCTTGCGACGATTCACTTGCCACCTCCGACCGACACACCGGCCTTGACCTTGCCGCCGCCCGCCGAACCTGACGCGTCCGCCTTCGGGGCCGCACCGGCGGCATCGCCCGAACCGGCCGCGTCGGCCTTCGGCAGCTCGTCCGGCGCCGCCAGGACCTCGCTGCGCTGGGTGTCCTGACCCTTGCGCCGCATCTCGGCCTTGCGTTCGGCCTCCTCGGCGAGCTCCTTGGCTCGCTCGCCGTAGTCGAAGGACCGCTCGTACTCGCTGTAGCCCATCAAGATCTTGGACTGCTCGAGATAGGTCACGGAGCCCCAATATTCGTAGGGCGCGTTCTCCTCGGCGCCGGCCGCTTCGGCTTTGGCGACCGACTGGCTCGACTCCTTGGCCACCTTCTTCAGGTAGCCGAAGGGCCCACAGCCTGCGCTGAGTACGCTTAGCGAGCAGAGCGCGGCCGTGACGAGGACGGGGAAAAGCTGACTTGGACGCGTTCTTCGCAACACCAGAGGCTCCCTGGTTCGAGATCGTGACAGGCACGGCCGAGCCTCGAGGCCCGAGCGAAGCTGCCGAAATCGGCGCGACGATACCAGGGGGGCCCGCGGGGGGTCAACAACACTGCCGGCCGGGGCACGCCGCGACGATGAGGGCTGTCCTCGGGTGAGAACTCGCTCCGTAGACCTGTCCAGCGTGGGCAATAGGGCGTCACCGCGCGCCAGGCATGCACCTGCAACGCTCGACCCTCAGGAGCCGCTGGACCCACGCAACGGCCCTTGCAGGCGTTAAGCGGCGCCTCGGAGCCGGTCGGGACCGGGCTGCGGTGGGCCTCGGCCCGCGCGGCTGATACGCTCGCCCCATGGCCCCCCGGAACTTCGCGCGGACCGCCGACTGCGCTCGAGGGCCCCGCTCGGGGGCCCGGACCGGGCTTACGACGTGCATCTTCGCCGGGATCGCCCTCGCCGCGTGCACCCGCGTCAGCGACACGCAGCCGTTCCCCCTCGTGTCCGAGCGCCTCACCATCGTGCGCACGATCCCCGAGCCGGACGCCGTGATCGCTCCTGATGTCCAGATCGACGTCTGCTTCTCCGGCTACGTCGACCCGCGCGCCGTCGACGACTTCGACGTCTCCGTCTCCTCCGGCGCAATCCAGTTCGACGTCCGCATCGACCTCCAGCTGTTCGCCTGGCGCCCCCCGGGCGCCGCAGTCGGCGACGCGGACTCCGCCTGGTGTCCCGGCAGCGTGCTCTCCATCAGACCCCGCGCCCCGCTGCGCCCCGGCCTCCGCCACCGCTTCCGCATGCAGCCCTCCGCCGTCGGCTGGGCCGGTGAAAAGCTCGACGTCACCACCCCGGGGTGGGTCCAGGACGAGGCAGGCCCGGCGTTCCTGGTCGAATTCACCGTCGACCCCGAGGCCAAGCTCCCCGCGGACGGCGACACCGATACCGACACGGACGGTACCGACCCCGACACGGACACCGATGGCGGCGCCGAGCCGCCCGCACCGGCGCTCGGCGACCTGTTCGCGCCCGGCCAGGTGTTCGCGGCCGACAACCCGGCCTGCAGCTGTCATCGCGGCGCCGAAGATGATGATGATGATGATGCGCTGGCCCGGGACCGCCTCGACCTCTCGGACCCCGACGCCGCCTTCGCCGGGCTGGTGCTGCCGAACCGGGTGATGTCGACCGGCTTCCTGATGGTCGCCCCACGCCGACCGGCCGAGAGCTATCTCGTTCAGGTGCTGCTGCGCGACGCCGGCGGCCACGCGCTGCTCGGCGTGCTCGGTGAGCCGATGCCGCCCGACGAGCCGCTCGCCTACGCCGACATGGTCGCGCTGGTGCGGTGGATCGAGGGCGGAGCGCGCCGCTAGCTCGCCCGGCCGCACTTCATCATCATCACTTCTTATCGACTTCAGGCAGCGCCGGCTCCCGGAAGTCCGGGCGCTCCATCTCGCGGACCATCTTCAACATCCCCTCGAGGCGCTTTAGCCGGAGCTTCGCCTCCTCATGGGTGCGCACGAAGTCGGCGCTCTTGAGCCCGAGCGCCGCCGCGCGCTCGTACAGCGCCACCGCCTCGCCCTGCATCTTGAGGCAGGACTGGACCTGGTCCCCGCTCAGGACGTGGGCCCCCTCCTGCTTGTCGTAGAGCAGCTTGCAAGGCCCGCGCTCCGCTTCACCCTCCACCTTCATGCCCGCCATGTAGATGTCCTGGCGCGACTCGCCGCAACCCGGCACGAGCATCGAGAACACGAGCGCCGCGAGGACCTGGCGAGACATCCGCCCACCGTACACCTCGCCGCCCCGGCGGCCAAGCGCCCGCGCTGGCGTGAGCCACCCCCCGCCGGCGCCGCCCGCCCTGCCCCCCGCGCGTGCTAGCTTCGCCCCCGCGCCATGCAGGTCCTGCGGCAGCCCGTTCCTCTCCCGCCCGGCACCGCCGCGTGCATCGGCGCCTTCGACGGCCTGCACCTCGGCCACCAGGCCCTGCTGCGCCACGCCCGGAGCCTGCAGCCGCGGATCGCCCTGGTCACCTTCGACCCGCACCCGGCCTTCATCCTCGCCCCCGAGCGCGCCCCCGCGCTGCTCCAGTCGTCCGGCCAACGCGCCCGCGTCTGCGCCGCCCTCGGCATCGACACCCTCGTGCTGCTGCCCTTCGACCGCGCGCTCGCCGACACCAGCCCCGAGGGCTTCGTCCTGCGCCTGCTGCTCCATGGCCTGCGCCCCGCCGCCGTGGTCGTCGGCGAGGACTTTCGCTTCGGCGCCGGTCGGCGCGGCGGCGTGCACGAGCTGACCGAGCTGCTGCGCCCCGCCGGCATCACCGTCGAGGTCGTGCATCCGGTACCTGTCCCCTGGGACAGCTCCGACGCCCCCGCAAAACTCAGCAGCTCGGAGATCCGCCGCGCCGTCGCTGCCGGTGCGGTCGAACGCGCCTCGGCCATGCTCGGCCGCTGGTACAGCGTCGAGGGCGTCGTCGTGCGCGGCGCCGGCCGCGGCCGCCAGCTCGGCGTGCGCACCGCCAACGTGCACGCCCCCACCGCGCTGGTCCCCC
>NZ_JACCSO010000584.1 GCF_013812955.1 Nannocystis sp.
GGCGGCAGCTCGCGCAGCGCGGCGCCGACCAGGAAGTTCGGTAGCGCCGGCACGTAGGTGCAGCACTTGGCGTCGGCGCGGAAGCGGTAGCCCTCCGGCGCCTCGGCCTGCATCACGCAGCTGTGGCAGGTGGCGACCTGTTCTTGGGGCAATGTCCCTCCGAGCAGGTTGGTGATCCAGGCGGTGTAGCGCGGTGGCAACATGGTGATGCGCGGCGGCGTGCGCTTGTCCCGCGAGGGTCCGGCAGCGTATCATCCCCGCGGAGGGTGGGGTGGACGGTCGCCTTCGCGTAAGGGTCTATGGCGTGGAAGCGGTGCGGCGAGTGGCGGGCGGCATCGTCTCGCGCGCGCTCGCGCGGTGGCCTGTGGGTATGATGCCGCGCATGGCAGAGCAGCACGAGCCGCAGGTCGGGATCCACGAGCAGCGGCGCACGGTCCAGGACGTCGAGATCGACGAGCTCGGCCACGTCAACAACCTGCGCTACCTCGAGTGGATGCTCGCGGCCGCGGTCGACCACTCGAACGCGGTGGGCTGGCCGGCGGAGCGCTACCGCGAGCTCGGCAACGCCTGGGTGGTGCGCTCGCATGCGATCGAGTACCTGCGCCCGGCCTTCGCCGCCGATGAGGTCGTGGTCCGGACCTGGGTCAGCGAGATGGGCAAGGTCAGCTCGCGCCGCAAATACGCGATCGTGCGCGCCGACGGGCAGCTGCTGGCGCGCGCCGAGACCCTGTGGGTGTTCGTCAATCGCCAGCGCCACGCGCTCGACCGGGTGCCGGCGCAGTTGCAGGCGGCGTTCCCGGTGGTGACGCAGGGGCCGGAGATCCGCTGACGGCCGGGCGCGCTGAAGGCCGCGCGCAAGCCGGGCGCGGACTGGTGTACAAGACCTGAATGACGGACGCTTCCTCGTCACCGATCGCGGTCACCGTGCTGGGCGCCGGCAGCTGGGGCACGGCGCTGGCGCTGCACGCCGCCCGTCGCGGCCATGCGACCCGCCTGTGGACCCGCAGCACCGAGCACTTCGAGGCGATGCGCGCGGAGCGGGCCAACCGCCGCTACCTCGCGCAGTTCCCGTTCCCTGACAACTTGCAGGTCGAGTGCGACATGGCGAGCGCGCTCGCCGGGGCCGACCTGGTGATCCTGGCGATCCCGAGTCACGCGCTGCGGGCCGCGCTGGTGCAGCTGCGGGCGGTGCTCGCGGAGCTGGCGGCGGCCGGTTGCGAGCCGAGCCCGCGCTACCTGATCGCGGCCAAGGGCGTCGAGGTCGACTCGCTGGCGACCATGGCGGAGGTCGTCGAGGCGACCTTGCCCGAGGCCCACGCGCGGCGCATGGCGGTGCTCGGCGGGCCGAGCTTCGCGGCCGAGGTCGCGGCGGGCTTGCCGACGGCGGTGGTGATCGCGAGCCGCTACCCCGAGGTCGCCGACTGGATCCAGCGCGCGCTCGCGGGCGAGAACCTGCGCGCGTACGTCACCGATGATGTCGTCGGCGTCGAGCTCGGCGGGGCGTTCAAGAACGTGATCGCTCTGGGAGCCGGGGTGTGCGACGGGGCCGGGCTCGGACAGAACGCCCGGGCGGCGCTGATCACCCGCGGGCTCGCGGAGATCGGCCGCCTGTGTCTGGCCCTCGGCGCCCATCCGGCGACCCTGTCGGGCCTGGCCGGCCTCGGCGACCTGGTACTTACCTGCACCGGCGCCCTGTCGCGCAACCGGCGGGTCGGTCTGGCGCTCGGTCAGGGGCAGCGGCTCGAGGACATCCTGCGGGAGATGGGGATGGTCGCCGAGGGCATCAACAACACCCTGAGCGCCCACCGCCTCGCCCAGCGCGAGCAGGTCGAGATGCCGATCACGGCGATGATGCACGCCATCCTGTATGAGGGCATCAGCGTGCGAGCCGCGGTCCACGCGCTGATGCAGCGAGATCTCAAACCCGAGCGCGACTAGGCGCGGCGCGAAAACCAGGACCGGCGCGGGCTACCCGCGCCGTGCTGGCCGCGCGAGCCGACCGAAGCGACCGCGCGAGCCCGGGGAGCGAAGGGGCGGCGAGGCAGGGCCGAAGTGGCGGCGAAGTTGCGTTGAGGTGCTGTCGCAGTGGTTGCGCCGGGGCGGTGAGGATGCGGTGAGGAGGCGGTGAGGAGGCGGTGAGGACCGTGGTGGAGGTGGTGGTCGGGGCCTTTTGCCCGGCTGTGACCGGATAAGCCGGGTCTGGCTCCGCCGGGGTCTTGGGGAGGGTTCTCAGGGCTTGGCGCTGGATCTGGGATCCGTTAGTCTGATGCGACCTTGAGCAACATTGAGCCCACGCCGTTCGGCGACAAATATGTGCTGGTGGAGCACATCGCTACCGGGGGAATGGCAGAGATCTATCGCGCCCAGTACTCCGGCATCGAAGGCTTTGCCAAGGAGCTCGTGGTCAAGCGGCTGCGTGAAGAGTTCGCGTCGCGTCCGAGCGTGGTCCAGATGTTCCTCGACGAGGCCCGCGTCGCGGCCACGTTGACCCACCAGAACGTCGTCCACACCTACGACCTCGGCGAGCTGCAGGGCGAGTACTTCATCGCCATGGAGCTCCTCAAGGGCGAGGAGCTGGTCGCGGTGCTGCGTCGCGCGGTCAAGACCGGCCACATGTTGCCGACGCAGATAGCGATCGGCATCGTCATGCAGGGGCTCGAGGGCCTGCATTACGTGCATACGCGGACCGACGATCGCGGCCGCCTGCTCGGCCTGTGTCACCGCGACATCAACCCGACCAACGTGCACGTCGGCTACGACGGCACCTGCAAGATCGTCGACTTCGGCATCGCCGCCACCCGCGCGAGCCTGCAGGCCGGCAGCGACGGCCAATTCGCCGGCAAGCTCGCGTACATGGCCCCGGAGCAGGTGCTCGGCCACGAGCTCGACCTGCGCGCCGACATCTTCGCGGTCGGCATCGTGCTCTACGAGATGTGCCTCGGTCGCCGCCTGTTCCGCGGCGCCGCGGACGAGGTCGCCGAGCGCATCGTCGAGGGCGACATTCCGGCCCCGACCTTCGTCAACTCCGACTTCCCGCCCTCGCTCGAGGCCATCATCATGAAGGCGCTCGAGGTCGACCCGGCCGAGCGCTACCAGAACTGCGACCACTTCTTCCGCGACCTCGAGAAGTTCACGGAAGAGGCCGGCATCCGCTGCTCGCCGCGCATGATCAGCGCCTACATGGCCGAGATGTTCGGCGAGGGCGCGCCGGCCGAGGTCAACTACGACGACCAGTACGACGACCTCGTCGACGAGGCCCTCGACTTCGACAAGTTCGACGCGCTCGACGCCAACCGCGACGCCGCGCCGGACTGGGCCAAGAGCTTCGACGCGCCGCCGGACGCCTCCAGCGCCCGCAACAAGCGCTCGATGACGATCGGCAACCTCGAGGCGCTGGTCGCCGAGGTCCAGGTCCAGAACAAGCAGCAGCAGCAGCAGCAGCAGCAGCAGCAGGGCCCGAGCACCGGTGGTTCGGGTGGCCAGCGCCGCGGTGGCAAGCACCGCGTCTCGGTCGCCCAGAAGCCCGAGCCCGAAGACCTCCGCCAGACCCGCAAGCCGCTCGCGCCGACGCCCACCAACCGGGTGCCGACGGCAGGCCGCCCGGTGTTGCGCGCCAACCAGTCGATGACGACCGCGACGATGCCGTCGCTCGACGTCGGCTCCACGGGCGGCAGCTTCGGCCACGGCGTGGTGGCCGAGACGAACAAGAAGGGCGGGGCAGCGTTGACGTGGCTGCTCGTCCTGGTCGGTCTCGGCGGCCTGGGTTACATCGCCTACACCGTCTTCACGATGAAATAGTTGCGAACGCGAGGCTCGTCCGGATGCACAGCGCCGAGGTCCAAGCCAATCATACCTGGGGAAAATTCTCCGCCTTTCGCGTGCTCGGGGATCACGAGCCGATGCCGGGATTTCGCCTGGTCATGCAGTTCGCCCCGCGCGCGGAGGCCGTCATGCGCCTGCTCGAGCAGCGCAGCCGCAGCAGCGACCCGCTCGACTCGGAGCTGGCGCGCCTGACGGT
>NZ_JACCSO010000602.1 GCF_013812955.1 Nannocystis sp.
GGTGTTGCGCGAGCGGTGGCTCGGGGAGCGCGCGGCACCGGCGGGCCGGCGTTGCTCGGGTCCTCGAGCTGTTGCTCGCGGCGACCCGGCGTTGCGCGACGCGCGGGCTGTTGCTCGCGACCGTGGCTCGGGGAGCGCGCGGCATCGTCGGGCCGCGGCGTTGCTTGGGTCCACGAGCTGTTGCTCGTGGCGACCCGGCGTTGCTCGACGCGGGCTGTTGCGCGCGCCCGGCCGCGGTGTTGCGCGAGCGGTGGCTCCGGTGAGCGCGCTGCATCGGCGGGCCGTTGCTCAGGTTCGCAAGCTGCTGCTCCACGCGGACTGTTGCTCGCGCCCGGCCGCGGTGTTGCGCGAGCGGCTCCGGGGAGCGCGCGGCAATGGCGAGGCCGCGGTGTTGCACGAGCGGTGGCTCCGGGGAGCGCGCGGCATCGGCGGGCCGCGGCGTTGCTCGGGTCCGCGAGCTGTTGCTCGCGGCCGCGGTGGATCGGGAAGTGCGCCCCATCGGCGGGCCGGTGTTGCTCGGGTCCGCGAGCTGTTGCTCGGGATGCGGGCTGTTGCTCGCGCCCGATCACGGTGTGGGGCGATTTCCCGGCGACCCGGCGTTGCTCGCCGCGCGGGCTGATGCTCGCGCCCCTTGCCAGCGTTGCTCGATGATCGGGCTGATGCTCACGCCCCGGACCTTGCGCCGCGGCGATGACCTCGAGCGCTACCGATAATGCGGGGTCGGGCCGTCGGGCAGGGCGGCGAACATGTTCGCCGCCCTGCAGCTTGGCTTTCCGTCACTCGACGGCGAGGCAGCCGCCCTCGACCGTCGCCGCAGACCGGGCCGTGTCCGGTCGAGAACCTTCGCCATGGCGGCGCTGTTTCGAGCTGACACCCGGCAAGGCCAGGTTTAGACTTGCGCGGCGATGCGTGCGCTCATCCTCGCCGCCCTGGTCCTCGCCGCCTGCGGGGACACGACCTCGCCCGGGTTCTCGACCGGGTCGGGGGTCACGAGCGTGTCAGCGGCGACGAGCGGTGGCTCCACCAGCGGCGACACATCGTCCACCGGGCCGTCGGATGACTCCGCCGTCAGCTCCACGAGCACGAGCACGGGCACGCTGCGCGACGTGGGGACCGCGATGGACTTCGGGACGGGTCAGCCGCCGGGCTGCCAGGGCAAGGTGGACCTGCTGTTCGTGATCGCGCGCACCGGCACGATGAAAACCGAGCAGGCGCAGCTCCTGGCCAGCTTCCCCGGGTTCGTCGACACGATCGAGGAGAAGCTCGAGGGCTTCGACTTCCACATCATGGTCGCCACCCCGGACGCTTACTGGCCCGGCTGGACCTGCGAGCAAGGCAGCTGCAAGGACTATTGGCCGACCTGCGGCCCGAACGCCCCAGACTACCAGTGCGGCAAGTACCCGACCATGATAACCGCGTGCGACGCCGAGCTGGGAGCGGGACTCATCTTCAACGCGGGCGGCGGCGCGGCGAACAGGCTGTGCGAGCTGTACGGCGGCAACCGCTACATCATCAGCGGCGAGCCGAACATGGACGAGGCGCTAGAGTGCATCGCCAAGGTCGGATGGTCGGGCGGGATCCCCCCCATGGGCGAGGCCCTGGTCGCCGCGCTCTCCTACAACCTCAACAAGCCAGGCGGCTGCAACGACGGCTTCTTGCGGGAAGACGCGCTGCTCGTCGTCACGATGATCAGCGACACCCATGACAATGCGTCCTTCACCTGGCCGTACCAGTGGTACGACAAGATCATCGCGGCGAAGAAGGACCCGCGCGCCGTCGTCATGCTCGGCGTGGTCCCGCAGCCGCACGTGGAGGGCGAGCCTCCGGTGCCGGGCTGCACCTACTATGAGCCATGGGACGATGACGGCAAAATTCGTGATCTGATCGATATGTTCCCATACCGTGCCTACGGGGACACCTGCGCGCCCAGCTACGCCCCGTTCTTCGACGAGGCGGCTGACAAAATCGGCGAGGCGTGCGGAAGCTTCATCCCGCAGTGAACCGCGCGGCGCGGCGCGGCGCGGCGCGCCGCAGTGCAGGGCGCTGTGGCGCTTACCCGTGGATCCGCGCGAGCCGGGCCTGCGTGTTACCGCTTGAAGTGATGTAGCCGACCGGGAAGATGCGATCGAAAGCGTCCCGAACGATGCCGAGAGCCTCCGAGGGTCCCGCGCCCGGGAACCAGTGCTCGAGCACGATTTGTCCCTCGAACTCGTTGACCCTGCGGCCGAACACGTAGCCGCGCGCCGTGCCGTTCTGCGTGACGACGGCCGCGACGAGGGCGCGTCCCTGGCTGTCGAGCGCCACGTCGCTGCCGTAGGCCAGCCCGCTGCCCGATGGCTCCGGCTGATGCCACAGCCGCCCGCCCGCGGCGGTGTAGCGCGAGGTCTCGATCCGGTACTGGGAGCAGGTCGTGTCGCAGCCGTAGCCGGTCACGACCACGCCCTCTGGATGGAGGGCCGCGCCGAAGAACACGCTCTGGGTCCAGCCACCATCCACAGGGGCGATGATCCCGGGCGCGGTGACTTCGCCGGTGTGGAGGTTCATCCGCAGGATCATCCCGCGGGTGGGTAAGGTTTGGTCACCACCATGCGACCCCGCGCTCACGCCGATCACCCACACGAGGTCACCGTCGATCAGCACGTCGTTGGCGAAGTCTCGGTAGGTGTGTGCCTGCTCGTTGAGCGGGAAGTAGTCGAACGCATCGCCGAGCGTTTGCTCGCCCGCCGCCGTGATCCGCCAATACGCGACGTCCCAATCACCCAGGACCACGGCGAGGCCCACGGCGAAGCAGCCTCCCTCTGCGTCCGCCGCGATGGCCCGGACCACGCGGCCGGGGGCGCCCTCGGCCTCGATCCCGGTCGCCTGGCCGTCCGCGTCGAGCAGTGCGAGGCGCGGCCGCGGGTCCTTGTTCAACTCGCGCACGTTCATCGCCACCCACATGCGGCCGTCCGCGAGGACCGCGACGTCGACCACGGCGCCCTCGCGCGTGTCGAGGAGGATGGTCCCCTTGGGCCACAGCTCGGCGCCAGTGAGCCTCGACCGCAGACGGATCGTCGGCCGCGGCACACCGTTGATCACGGTCTGGCCGACCTCGATCAAGTCGCCCGCGGGCGTGAGCGCGACCCGATTGGTGCGGCTGTCGGTGGGGCCCGTCTTCGACCATGCCTCGGTGCCCGGCTTGGGCGTCGAGACCTCATACATGGCCAAGCGGCTGTCCTCGAACTCGCCTTGCTTGGCGATGACCTCGACCTCGTGAGAGCCGTTATCGATCGCGCCGCGCACCGTCAGCTCTCCGGTGAAGAGGCCGTCGCCCGCCGCGATCAGCGAGCCCGCATCCACACCGTCGACCCGGACGCTCGCAGACGCTGTGCCCTCCGCCTGCACGGTGAGCAACACCGGCCCGGCCGCGTAGACCTTCGCGGGCAGCTCCACCGAGACGATCTTCGGCTTCTCCGGTTCGCCCACGGGCGGGGCGCCGGTCGAGTCTGCCGTGTCGGTCGAGTCTGCCGAGTCGCCGGTGTCGGTCGCGCTGCCGGACAGCGGGGCGGTGTCGGTCGTGTCGGACGATTCGGTCGCAGATCCCCCCGCGCTCTCGCTGCCGGTGCCGGTGCTCGCGGGCTCCGCATGGCCCGTCGTCGTGCCCTCCACGTCGCCGCTGGAGTCGCCGCTCATGCTCGCGTACTTCTCCTGCTCCGCCTGCCAGAGCAGGAACTCGGGCGAGTGACACCCGGCCAGGATGGTGAGAACCGCGAGGGACAGCCGGCGCATGCCGCTCATGTTACCGGACCCGACATTTTCGCGCATATCAAAACCTCCCCTGGAGGACCAGGCCACCGAGGCTCCGGGCGCCCCATGGTGCGACCGCCACGCGGCGTGGCCGTCCGCCGGTCGCCAGCAATATCGTCCCGGTCACGACGAGTGCCGCCCCCGTCGTCCCGAGCACGGCCGCCGCGATCGTCGTGCCCATGTAGCGCCGGTCGAGCGCCAGGGCGGCGTCGACCTCTGCCTCCGTGCTCTCACGGCCCTTCGTCCTCGCGCGAAGGGCTGCCATGTCCCGGTCGGCATCGGCCCGGTAGGCGAGGGCGGCGGCCATCGGCACGAACAACAGGACCCCGGGAACCAGCGTTCCCACCCCGGCCCGTACCCGGCGGCGATCGGTGCGGCTCCCCACGAGCGACATGTCAGGACGCACGGCAAACGGCTGTACTTCCGGCTGCATCGCGCCCCTCGCGGTGGGCCGCGGCGAGGCGTCGGCGCGCAGCGACGCCTCGCGCTCCTGGGTGGCCCTCGCGCCGTGGGTGTCGGCCGTGGGCGTCTCGCCGTGGGCCGCACAGGCTGCTCGCCACGTCGGGCCGAGGGCTCGCGCGAGCTGGGCCTCCGCGTCCACGGCCACCGCGAGCTTCACCGCCCCGGCCTTTGCATGGTCGAGCGGGGCGACGAGGCGCATCACCGCCGCAACGCCGCACAGCTCGGTGATCGGGCCGCCTGTCTTATAAGACATCTCGAAGCTCTGACGCGCAAGCCCCCCCAGGACCACACGCGCAGCGTCGGTGAGGTCTTCGCGCGCGGCGCCCTCGGCCGCCAACGTCGCCGCACTGGTGTAGTCCTTCGCGGCGCGCAACGCTCCGACCTGCGCGACGAGATCCGCGAGCTTCTCACCGGCGTGGGCCAGTCCGGGCGTCCACACGCCCACCAGCGCCGCTAGCATGATCAGGGTCCGGTGATGCATCGCGCCGATGATACACCCGTCGACGCGGACGGATCATCGCCGGGTTCCTCCGAGGCATCGAAACCCGCCTCCACTATATAGGGGCCCTGGCGCGTGCGGCCATCGGTTGACGCCCTCGCCGCGGCCCGGCACGCTGCATGGATGTCCATGCCTGCTTCTGCTGCGCCCGTGGGCCCCGCGCCGGTGTCTGAAAAGCTGGCTCGGTGGACCCTGCAACAGCGCCCGCCGCAGACCGCGGAGGAACACGTGGGCAAGCTGTTCGCCGGGCGCTACCTGCTGCGCGACAAGATCGGCGCTGGCGGAATGTCGACGATCTACGAGGCCCAGGACACCACGCTCGGCGTGCGCGTGGTGATCAAGATCATGCGCGAAGACCTGCCCGGCGATCCGGTCGATCGCTTCCGCCGCGAGGCCCACGTGCTCGCGGGGCTCCAGCACGAGCACATCGCCCGCATCATCGATCGCCAGGATCCCGAGGTGGGCCCGCGCTTTCACGTGACGGACTACATCGACGGGATCAACCTGAGCGCGCTGCGCCGCCGCGGGCCGGTGCCTGCCGCCGTGGTCATCCAACTCGGCCTGCAGGCATCCGCCGCGCTGGCCTACGCCCACACCGCGGGCGTGATCCACCGCGACATCAAGCCCTCCAACATGATGCTGGTGCGCCACCCCGGCGGCGATGTCTTCGTGCGGGTCATCGATTTCGGGATCGCCAAGTTGACCCGCGGGTCCGATCTCGCGGCGCCAAATCAAGCCCCCGCAGGTGCTCGTCGGGAGACGCGCGGCGACGTCGTGGTCGGCACGGCGCCCTACTGGTGCGGCCACGAGGGCCCGCTCCGGGATGTCTACGCGCTAGCGCTGACGCTCGCCGAGCTGCTGACCGGCGAGGCCCCGGACGCCAGCGTCGACCTCGCTCGCGAGCATATTCCGCCGGCGCTGGCTCGGTGCATCACCGCCGCCTTGCGCTCCGACGAGATCGTGACAATGGACGCGCTGCACACCGCCCTGCGCGAGGCCGAAGCAGAGGCGCCCGGAGAGGCCGAGCCCGAACGTCGGCGCTACGTCGCTCGGAACTTTACAAGGACGCAGGTCGACAAGGCGCACGACGTGGTGCCCAGATTCGCCGGTCGGTACATCTTCGCCGGGGATCTCGGTCAGGGTGGCATGGGCCGCGTACGAACCGCATTCGACACGGTGCATCAGCGCCTGGTCGCGCTAAAAACGATCCACCCTCGCTGCGCCGGCATGAAGAACCTCGAGCACAGATTTCTCCGCGAGGCGCGGGCGCTCGCCGCGATCCGTCACGGCGGCGCGCCGACCCTGTTCGACGGCGGTCACGAGCCAGAGCCGTACTTCACGATGGAGATCGTCGAGGGAGTGACCCTCGCCGCCGCGCTCCGGCAGTCGAAGAAGATCGAGCCGCCCCGCGCCCTGAGCCTGGCGATCGATCTCGCCGGCATCCTCTGCGCGGCGCACGACGTCGGCGTCATCCACCGCGACGTAAAGCCCGACAACATCGTGATCGAGCAAGGCGATCGCGTGCGGCTCCTGGACTTCGGCGCCTGCCTGCTGATGCCGCGCTTCCACCAGCGCCACCTGCTGTTCCCCGCCACGCCGACCGACGAGCGCTACGCGACCGGCGACCTCGAGATGGTCGGCACGCCGGGCTACACCGCGCCTGAAGTCATGGACCTGCAAGGCGGCGGGGCTGGCCCGCGCAGCGACGTTTACTCGGTGTGCGCGGTGCTCTACGAGATGTTGACCGGGCGACGCTTCGCGGACCCCGCGGCCGGACGCACACGACGCATCGAGCGGGGGGAGTTCGCAGCGGCACTCGGGCCCATGGCCGATCTGCTGCGCTCGGGCACCGCCCGCGAGCCAGGTGATCGCGTTTGGAACATGCCCGAGCTCGTGCGTCGCCTCGAGATCATGCGGGCCAACTTCCTCCGCGCGCGACAGCGGCGAAAGCTCGCGCTCGCGGTCACGCTCGCGGTCGGATCGACCGCGGCGATCGGCGCGCTCGCAGTTCGATCCTACGTCGACACGCGCATGGTGTCGTCCGCCGCATCAATCCCAAGCTCGGCTTCACCAGCACAGGCGCCGCTCGCCAGTCCTGCGCGGTCCGTGAACCACGCCCCCGAGGTCGCTGTGACGCCGGTGGGCCCGCCGGCCGCGCCTGCGCCCCCAGCCGGCCAGGAGCCCGGGGTGGTTGATCTCCCACCCGGGCCGACAGACGCCGCCAAACCGCCCAAGGCGGACTCTGCCACACTCACGGTGGCGCTCGTCACCAGGCGTCTCGAGACGCGCCGTGAGCGGCTCCGAGAGTGCGACGCGCCGATGTTCGCCATGGACCTGACGATCACCGCTGGACATGCAGCGCTGGCGAGCGTCAACGGGATGTCCGCTGGCGATCCTGTGCATGCCTGCGTCCGCGACCAGATCCGCGGGCTCACCTTTCCCCGCCAGAGTGAGCCCGCCGAGTTCTCGGTGACCATCGATCTTGATGAACCCCCCGCCACGGTGAAGCGATGACCTCTGCCGAACATCTCGAACAGCTCTATGTCTTCGGCGTTTACATGCTCGGCTCCCGCGAGGCGGCCTTCGAGGGCACCTGCGAGGCCACGGCACGGCATCCCGGCGACCCCGCGGCCTGGCTCGCGGCCCTCGTCGCGCGGCTCATCCCCGGGGAAAAAACGCGGCGCTTCGATCATTTCTCCGAGCTCGATGACATTCTGCGCACCAACACGACGATCCCGGTCGACCTCGGGCACCCGCTGGTCCAGGGCGACGCCCGCCGCCTGCACGTGCTCTTGTCGGAGCTCCGGCGCACCTGCTTGATCACGACCCTGCGCTCACTCGCGCCGGAACGCCGCGCGATCTTCATCCTGTTGCACGTGCTCGGCCTATCCGTCGAGCACTGCGCCGCGATCTGCGACACGACGACCAACGCCGTGCGCGTCGCCGACGGGCGCGGCCGGCGAGAACTCGACAATTACCTCGGCGCGCGCTGTGAGCACCTGGACCCGGGCAACGCCTGTCACTGCGTCGCCCGCCTGGGCAACGCGCTCGAGCAGGGCCTCGTCGCCTGGCCCCGCCACAACGAGCACGACGGGGTGCCCTTCATCCCCGAGGTCCACCGCGACGCGAGCCAGCTCTACGCGCGCCAGCCCCGCGTGCGCCTTCCGGTCATGCGGTAACTGGCGCCCGTGCAACGGCCGTGGAGCGCGGGCAACAGCCTCACAGCGCGGCGGGTGCGGAGCGGCCAGAAGCGACGAGCACCGTCCGCCTGCGGTGTTGGTCACCATGGGACCCACCATCGCGGCCAAACTTGCGCGAGACAGGGGGAGCGCGTGATTACTTATTGAAGCCGCGGGCGCGCGCGTCGCTGTCCAGGTCGACCCAGAGCCACCCATTGATTCTGAGAGTTCTGGCAGAAACGCATAGAATCCGAGCGGGCCGAGCCGATGCACTGAGCCGCTGCCAGCAGGGGCTGACGCCTCCGGGCGCGCAGCGGTGGGCGCGTTGCGGCCGTCCGGCGGGCAGGCCAGGGTGGCCCGCCCGCTGGCCGCCAGGTGATCGACCCGCGGCGGCGGGCGTAGCAATTTCGGCGAC
>NZ_JACCSO010000628.1 GCF_013812955.1 Nannocystis sp.
GGTGTTGAGACACGCGTCGGCGTCGTCGGCGTTGCCGTCGTCGCAGTCCTCGACGCCGGTCTGGACCAGGCCGTCGCCGCACCCGGCGACCGCGCAGGCGAGGGTGCAGGCGTCGTCGTCGGCGTTGGCGGGCCCGTCGTCGCAGTCCTCGACGCCGGCCTGGAGCAGGCCGTCGCCGCAGCTGGCGAGCTGACACTGGGTGGTACAATCGGCGTCGTCGGCGTTGGCGGGCCCGTTGTCGCAGCCCTCGTCGGGGTCGAGCACGCCGTCGCCGCAGACGGGGATCGGCGGGATGTCGCCGCTGGTGGTCGCCACATCGGTGGTCACGCTGGCCGCCGTACCGGTGGTCGGGAGCTCGCCGGTGGTGCTCTCGATGGTGGTGGCGCCGGTGGTGCCCTCGGTGCCGGAGGTGGTCACGCTGGACGTCGAGGTCGAGGTCCCGGGGACGCTCGCGGTCCCGGCGTCACCGCCTCCGCACGCGCCGAGCATCAGTGCCCACAGTCCGACCTCGAGGCCCAACCCGTTTCTGCCGCCCATGACCCGAACCCTCCGCGCCGAGGCTGTCAGCCCCCTCCGAGGCCGTCAACTGGCGAGAGCGCGCAGCCACGGGGGAGAACTCGCTACACTCCCGCGATGCAGCGCCGCAAGCCCGAGCAGGATCACACCAGCGAGCACGCAGACGCCTACCTGCAGCCATTCACCTTCGCGGCGATCGGGGTGGTCCGCTCGCCGTACACGGAGCGCTTCGGTACCCCGCGCCAGCCGCCGATCACCGCGCAGGTCAAGGGCGACGCGATGTTGCCGGCGCGCATCGAGCTGCTGCCGGAACGTGGATTCGAGGCGGCGCTCGCCGGACTCGCCGACTTCGACCGCATCTGGTGCGTGTTCGTGTTTCACCTCAATCGGGGCTTCGGCGTCAACGTCCGGTCACCTCGCGACCCCTGCGGCGACCGCGGACTGTTCGCGACCCGCTCACCCCACCGCCCAAATCGCATCGGATTGTCATGCCTTCGCCTCACGGGGATCGAGGGCCGCGTCCTGCATGTCCTCGGTTGCGACATCCTCGATCACAGCCCGGTCCTCGACATCAAACCTTACGTGCCCTACGCCGATGCGTTCCCGGAGGCCCGTGCAGGCTGGCTGGAGGAGCGTGTGGCTGCAGAGCCCGATTTTTACGAGGAGCCGAAGCGCTGAGGGATGGCGAGGATGTCGGGCCGTGGGGCTTCAGGCCCCCTGACGTGTCGACGCAATGTCCGGACGATGCGGCCCGACGAACCAGGCGACCTGGTTTATCCTGCCGGCGGAGTCCACATGCACAAGCTCTGTCTACCCCTCCTGACCCTGGCCCTGGCCGTGCCCGCGCTGGGTCTGTCCACCACGGCCGACGCCCGAGACGACAAGACGCCGTCGCTGTCGGAGACCGGCGCCGTCAAGACCTCGCTGACGGCCTCGGCCTCGGCCTCGGCGTCCATCACCATCTCTGACAAGGACGCCCTCAACGACGACATCCTTGCCGTCATCGATCTGCCGATCGTCGCCGCCGAGGCGCGCGAGGCCGGAATCGAAGAGACCGAGATCAAAGAAGCGCTCGACTCCACCCGCGACTCCGGCCTGTCGGCGAGCGACGCCACCGAGATCGTGGCCACCGAGGCCGAGCAGACCCGCAAGCGCGGCGTCAAGAAGGGCTTCGGCCGCTGGGTCCGCATGCAGGTCGCCTCCGGCCTGCGCGGGCAAAAGCTCGCCGCCAAGATCAAGGAGCGCAAGACCGACACCGCCGAGCTCGACGAGAAGCAGCTCGAGGACCTGCGCGGCAAGCTCGAGAAGCAGCGCGAGATCAATCAGAACTGGCGCCGCGGCCAGCTCACCAAGCGCGGCGAGCTGATCGCCAAGGGCAAGAAGCCCGTGCTCATGAACAAGGAGCGCCACGACCAGCTCAAGGCCAAGATCGAGGCCGCCCAGGGCCGCATCGACGGCGCCCAGGACAAGCTCGACGGCCAGCAGGACGCGACCGAGGCCCGTCTCAGGGCCCTCCAGATCAGGATCGACGCCGCCTCCGCCGCCGACAAGCCCGTCCTCGAGGCCGAGAAGCAGCGCCTGGAGAAGGAGCTCGGCAAGCTCGAGAAGCGCGAGGACAAGCTCGAGAAGGTCGAGGACAAGCTCGAGAAGCGCGACGACAAGCTCGACAAGATCGGCGACAAGCTCGACAAGGCGGCCGACAAGGCCGACAAGGCCGAGAAGCGCGAGGACCGGGCCGAGAAGCGCGAAGACGCGGCCGAGAAGCGCGAGGACGCGGCCGAGAAGCGCGAGGACCGGAAGGCCGCGGACAAGAAGGCCGCCGGGGACCCGAAGTGAGCCGCCGAAAGGACACCGCCACCATGCAATTTTTCACGCGCATCGCCATCGCCGTCGCCCTGCTGAGCCTGCCCGCTTGCGGCGGCACCACCGAGACCAAGACCACCAAGACGGTGACGAAGACCGTCACCCCGCCGCCGGTCAAGGACGTCAAGACCGACGTCACGACCGAGACCAAGACCGAGACCAAGACCGAGACGGCCACGCCGCCGGTCACCGCGGACAAGGGTCCGCCGGCCGCGGACTCGCCGGAGGGCAGGGTCCTGCTGGCCGCGACGGTCGCCCGGGAGATCTCTGGCGCGCCCGACCGGGCCGACGAGATCCTCGGCAAGCACGGCCTCGACCGTGACCGCCTCGACGCCCTGATGTTCGAGATCGCCAGCGACCCGGCGCTGACCAGCGCCTATATGGCCGCGCGTCGCACCAGCTAGTCCACTCACCCGGTTCCTTTTCTCAACAAAATAAAAAAAGCGACCGGTCGGCGGCCCGCGCGGATGACTCCGTACGGGCCGCTGCAATTTGGGGCCCCAGGTGGTGGTGCGACCGCATGGCGCAGCGTGCTTGCGTCGGCCGGCGCGCGGGGCCAAAACTGGCCCGAGGCCGCAATGGAACAGCACATCACCACCCACACCTTCAAGGGCGACGACACGTGGGAGACGATCGATACGCTGTGGTACAGCCCGTTCTTCTACTGGCAAAAGAACGGGGTGCGGGTGACGCCGACGGTGCCGCTGCGCATCCTCACCGCGTTCGGCACGCTGATCGACGAGTCCGAGGAGGGCTGGATCAACAATGGAGGTCCGAGCGCGATCCTCCTGCAGCGCCTGCAAGCCCGCGGCCCCAAGGGCATGAAGATCCGCGTCGAGACCGGCGAGGAGATCAAGCCCGCGGACGTGGATGATATGGATGATGCGGATGAGGTCAAGAGCAGCTGAGCTCAACGCAGCTGACTTCAACGCAGCTGACTTCAACGCAGCAGGGCGAGCAGGTCCTCGCGGGTCAGCGACGCCGCCGCGTCGGCCCCCGCGAGCGCCGCGTCCGCGAGTGAGCGTTTGCGCTGCTGCAGCTCGAGGATGCGGGCCTCGACGGTGTCCTCGGCGATCAACTTGTGCACCAGCACCGGGCGGGTCTGGCCGATGCGGTGCGCCCGGTCGGCGGCCTGATCCTCGACGGCGGGGTTCCACCAGGGGTCGAGCAGGAACACGTGGTCGGCCGCGGTCAGGTTCAGACCGGTGCCGCCGGCCTTGAGCGAGATCAGCAGAATTGGCGGGCCGTCGGCGGCCTGGAAGCGGTCGACCACCGCGCCGCGATCGCGGGTCGAACCGTCGAGGCGCAGGAAGGGCAGCCCGGCCTTGCGAAGATGCGGCTCGACGCGGTCGAGCAGGCCGGTCCATTGCGAGAACACCAGCGCCTTGTGGCCCTCGGCGACCGCCTCGTCGAGGGTCTCCAGCAAGAGGTCGAGCTTGGACGAGCGCGTGGCCTCCTGGCCCGGCACCAGGCCGGTGTGACAGGCGGCCTGGCGCAGCCGCAGCAGGGCCTCGAGCGCCATCAAGACGTTGCCGCCGGCCTCGAGCGCCTCGACGACGTCTTTCTCGGTGGCGGCGCGAATGGCCTCGTAGACGTCGCGCTCGCGCTCGTCGAGGGTGCATTGCAGGACGACCTCGGTGCGCGGCGGCAGCTCGCGGGCGACCTCCTGCTTGCGGCGGCGCAGCATGAAGGGGCGAATGATCGCGCGCAGGCGGCCGGCGGCGCCGATGATGCCGTCGGCGATCGGCCGGGCGTGGCGCTCGACGAAGTCCTGGCGGCCGCCGAGCAGGCCGGGCGCGAGGAAGTGGAACTGACTCCACAGCTCCTCGAGGCGGTTCTCGACCGGGGTGCCGCTGAGGGTGACCCGCCAGCGCGCCTGCTTGAGGCCGTAGGCGGCGCGGGCGACCTGGCTGTCGGGGTTCTTGATCATCTGCGCCTCGTCGAGCACGACGGCGTCCCACGGCTCGGCGGCGAGGGCCTCGGCGTCGAGCCGAAGGATGGCGTAGCTGGTGAGCACCAGATCCGCGTCGGGGTCGAGGCGGCGACGCGGGCCGTGGTAGGTGCATAAACGCAGGCCCGGACGGAAGCGCTGCGCCTCCTTGGCCCAGTTGTGCAGGACGCTGGTCGGCGCGACGATCAGGCACCGACCTCGCAAGGCGCACAGGCACTGCAAGGTCTTGCCGAGGCCCATGTCGTCGGCCAGCATCGCGCCGAGGCCGGCGTCGCGCAGGCAAACCAGCCAGTCGACGCCGCGGCGCTGATATGTGCGCAGATCGGCGGTGAGGTCGGAAGGCAGGGCGGCGCGCGGCAGACCGGCGAAGTCGCGGGCCAGCGCGGCGAGGCCGGCGAGGTCGGGCGGGGCCGGGGTCTCGAGCGCGGCGTAGAGG
>NZ_JACCSO010000630.1 GCF_013812955.1 Nannocystis sp.
GCATCACCGCGGGCAGCGGCGAGCTGACGACCGACGCGCCGCCGACGAGCAGCGCGCCGACCAGCGCCGGCTCGACCTCGACAGATTCACAGGGCGAGACCCAGGGGACCACCGCCGGGGTCACGAGCACCAGCACCGCCGGCACCACCGAGCTCGGGACGACGACCTCGATCCCCGACATGGGGCCGGCCTGCGTCGATACCTGCGTCGACGGCACCTGCGTCGGCGAGCTGTGCTGCCCGATCAATCAGGCCTGCACCGACACCTGCTGCGCCGAGGGCGAGGTGTGCTCGTTCCAGACCTGCGTGGTGCCCGGTAACGATTGCGTCGACGCCACCGATTGCGGGCCGGGCGCGTATTGCGAATACACGCTCGGTGAGAACGAGAAGCCGCCGATGTGCATGGGCGGCGTCTCGCTGACCCCCGGCAAGTGCCTGCCGACCCCGCCCGAGTGCCCGGAGGGCGTCGAGCCGGTCGAGGGCGAGCCGATCACCTGTCTGCCCGGCTGCGAGGTCAAGCCGCCGGTCGAGGACTTCGGGATCGTGCTCAAGGCGGCCTGGGGCGGCCAGGTGGCGCCCCCCTACGCGACCGACGTCATGATGTCGCCGATCGTCGCCCAGCTCGACGACGACAACTGCGACGGCAAGGTCAACGAGAAGGACATCCCGGAGATCATCTTCAGTACATTCACGGGCGGCGGCTATTATAAGCAGGGCACGCTGCACGCGATCTCGCTGGTCGAGGGCAAGTTCGTCGACAAGATCAACGTGCCCGACGTCACCCAGCCGGGTGGTGGCCTCGCCGCCGCCGACCTCGACGGCGACGGTGTCCCGGAGATCGTCGGCTGCATGAACCCCAAACCCGGCGGCGTCAGCTGCTGCGACGCCCAGGCCCAGAACACCGGCGTCATCGCCTTCAAGGCCGATGGCACCACCCTGTGGACCCAACCCGATACCACCAAGGTGCATTGCGGCTACGAGGCCCCGGTGATCGGCGACGTCGACCAGGATGGCCAGCCCGAGGTGCTGGTCGGCTGGACCCTGATGGATGGCAAGACCGGTGCGATCGAGCAGGAGCTCGACCCGGCGCACACCTGGGGGCAAAAGCTGATGGGCCTCGCCGATGTCGACGGCGACGGCCTGCTCGACGCCCTCGACGGCCAGCGCGCCATCAAGGCCGACGGCACGGTGATCTGGGACCTGCGCGCCGGACCCAACGCGATCATCTTCGGCTATCACGCGGTCGGCGACTTCGACCTCGACGGCAAACCGGAGGTCGTCGTCATCTCGTCGGGCGGCCCGCACACCATGTCGCTGGTCCGCCACGATCCCATGCAGCCCGGCGGCGCCCAGGTGATCCGCGCGGCCGTCGACATCAACAACGGCATCTCCACCAAGGTCTTCTGCGGCGCCGCCAGCGAGTACGGCGGCGGCCCGCCCACCGTCGCCGACTTCGACGGCGACGGCACCCCCGACGTCGGCGCCGCCGGAGCGGTCGGCTACGTCGTCTTCAGCGGCAAGAAGATGATGGATCCGCTCGTCGCCAATACCGACATCGACCTGTGGTTCAAGACCACCAAGGACTGCTCCTCGGCCGTCACCGGCAGCTCCGTCTTCGACTTCAACGGCGACGGCAAGGCCGAGGTCGTCTACAGCGACGAATATCACCTGTGGATGTACGACGGCATCACCGGCACCAACCTGATCCCCAGCACCTGCAACACCACCGGCACGCTCTGGGAGTACCCGCTGGTCGCCGACGTCGACAACGACGGCCAGGCCGACATCGTCGTCGCCAGCAACGCCTACGGAATCACCTGCCCCGACAACAACAGCAAGCAGGCCGGCATCCGCGTGTTCGGCAGCGCCAACGGCAGCTGGGTGCGCACCCGCCGGATCTGGAATCAGCACAGCTATCACGTCACGAATATCGCCGAAGATGGCACGGTCCCGGCGGTCGAGGTCGCCAACTGGAAGGCGCCCGGGCTCAATAACTATCGCCAGAACGTGCAGCCGCAGGGCGAGTTCTCGGCGCCGGATGTGACGGCGGCGATCTTCCCGCTGTGTGATGTCATGCCCTATGCATTGGTCGCCCGGGTCCGAAACATCGGCCAGGCGGCGGTGCCGGCGGGCGTGGTGGTCGGGTTTTATGCCGGTGACCCGGACATGGGCGGCGTGCTGCTGGGCTCGGGCATGACCAAGAAGTCTCTGTACCCGGCCGAGGCCGAGGACGTGGTGCTCGAGCTGGCGATGCCGGACAAGGGCCTGCTCGATGGCAGCACCCCGGTGTTCGTGGTCGTCGACGACGGCATGCCCGAGCACCTGTGGAAGGAGTGCCGGACCACGAACAACAAGGTCGAGGGCAGCGGATACTGCGCGATGCCGGGATGAGGCCCGGCGCCGCGGATCGCCTCCCGTGCCCCCCCACCGATGCCGCGGCCCTTGCCGACGGCCTCGTCAGCGCCGGGGGCAGGGAACTTCAATACCCCCGCGCATATTCTCGAAAGACTGACGGGTGATCGCTATAGACAATATGTACGCCAAGCTGTAGCCGACAATCCCAACACTCCAGAGCATGTTGGTGCGAAATTGCTTTCTGGTGCGGGTTGACATAAGCTTTATCATCTTGATAAGAAAGTCGAGCGCGAAGACGCGGGTGAGAAGCTTGGCCCTTGCGTTGGCGCCGTGGCGCGGTAGCATGCCCGCGCTCGGGCAGCCGGGGAGGGCCTCGATGTCGCTCGTCGACCGGCGAAGACGTCCAAACCGCCCGTCTCGACGATATGGACCAGGGCGTCGATCCGCGCGGGCGGCTTTGTGGTAGGGATCGGCATGATCCCGCCAGCGACGACGCGCATCCAGCTGATTGCGGCGGCGCGGGCCTGCTTTGCGGCCGAAGGATACGAGGCGAGCACGATGGGGCGGATCGCCGAGGCTGCGGGTGTGCCGCTGGCCACCGCCTTTGTGCATTTTCCGGCGAAGCAGGCCTTCGCGCTGGCGATGTATCACGGCCTGGTGGCGGACCTGCAGGCCCGGCTCGCCGACCTACCGGACGGGGCGGTGGCCGAGCGCTTCGCGGCGCTGATGACCCTGAAGCTCGACCTGCTCGACGCCCACCGCGACGAGATGTGCGCCTTGCTGGCGGCCGCGGTCGATCCGAAGGGCCCGCTCGGCGTGCTCTCCGAGTCCACGGCGGCGATCCGGGCGCGGATGGCGGGGACGGTGCATGCGGTCGTGGCCGGCGCCACCGATGCGCCGCCCGAGCCCGCGCGGCTCGCGGGGCTGCTCTACGGCCTCCACCTGGCGATCGTGCTCCTGTGGACGCAGGACGATGGACGCATGGCACGCGGCACGCTCGGCCTGTGTCGTGAACTGCTCGCGCTGGCCGGTCCCTTTCTCCCCCTGCCGGAGGTCTCGGCGGGGCTCGGCCGTCTCGATGCCGTGTTCGGGGACCGGCTCGCGCCGGTGGTCGGGGCCGACGTCGAACGCAGCGCCCGCTGGCTGCTCGCGCGATTGATGCGACATCGTCGGCTGCTGCCCGGGGTCGCGCAGGGCCCGGCGACCGAGGACCAACTGGCGTTGCATCTGCCGGCGATCCGCGCGGCGATCCAGGGCGGACGGCCGCTCGAGCTGGTGCTGCCGGCATTTCCCGCGAAGTCGCCCAATGCGGGCAAGGTCCTCGGCAAGCTCCCCGACATGGCCGAGCAGGTGGCGCTGCGCTCGCTCCAGACCCTCTGTGAGGAGCTCGCCGAGGCGCACCCGCCCGGCGTTCGAATGCTCGTGTGCTCCGATGGGCTGGTCTTCGCCGATCTGGTCGCGGTGGCCGACGAGGACGTCGCCGCGTACGGGGCCGAGATCGATCGGCTCCTGCAAGACTTGCCGCTGCTGCGCCGCTTCGACCTCGCGCACGCGTTTGGCGCGGTCACTCCGGCAGAGGCGCGGCGGCGCTTGCTGGCCGGCTGGGGCGAGACGGAGGCGGAGCTCGAGGGGCAGCTTCGCAGCGCACCGGCCCTCGGCACCCAGCTCGACGGCCTGCATCGGTTCATGTTCGAGGATGGCCTCGCCCTGCACCCCGGGCACAGCCGCAGCCAGGTGAGAAAGTGGGCCCGGATGCAGGCGGTCCAGGTGCTGTTGCGCAGCCGCGCCTGGGGCCGGATGCTGACCGCGACCTTCCCGGAGGCGATCCGCCTGTCGATCCATCCCCAACCGGCGCTCTCCGACAAGCTGGGGATCCACCTGCTGCCGACGCAGGACGTCTGGCTCACCCCGTGGCACGGGGTCGCGCTGCTCGAGCGCGACCGCTTTCGCCTCGTCAAGCGCAGCGAGGCCGAGGCGATGGGCGCCATTCCCGAAGCCGTCGATGGCAGGCCGAGCCACTACCGGGCCCTGCCATGAACACCGAGCCGCTGGAGCCCTTCGGCCTCGCCGTGACCGTGCCCGCCGGGACGAGCTGGAATGACCTGGATCTCGCGCAGATCAAGGCCTGGATCGACATTCATCGGGTGGTGCGGCTTCGCGGCGTTGCCCCGATGGCGCCGCATATGCTCGCCGCGGCCGCGCAGCGGCTCGGTCCCCTCCAGCCGTGGCGCTTCGGGTCGGTGCACGAGCTCAGGCGCGATCCGCAGGCCGAAAACTATCTATATACCGAGCACGCGGTGCCTCTGCACTGGGACGGCGCGTTCGCGGACGCGGTCCCGCACTGGCTGATCTTTCACTGCGTCGCCGCCCCGCCGGCGGACGCCGGTGGAGCGACGCTGTTCGTCGATACGATCGCCGCGCTGCGCCTGGCCGACGCGACCCAGCGTCAGCGCTGGAGTCGTGTCCGCGTCCGCTACACGACCGAGAAGAAGGCCCACTATGGGGGTACTTTTACGGCCGGCGTCGTCGCCGTCCATCCGACGCTCGGCGTGCCGGTGATCCGCTATGCCGAGCCGGTGCACGATCTCAACCCCGTCGCCGTCACGCCCCTCGATCTCGATGCGGCCGACGCGGCCGCGGTCATGGCGGAGCTGCGCGCGGCCCTCCACGCGCCCGCGGTAGCCCTGACCGTGCCGTGGCAGGACGGCGATGTGGTGCTCGCCGACAACCATGCGCTGCTGCATGGCCGGCACGCCTTCAAGGC
>NZ_JACCSO010000671.1 GCF_013812955.1 Nannocystis sp.
GCCGAGGTCTTCGACCGCGATCGTGTCACCGGGCCGCACGAGCGCCAGCGCGGCGAGATAGAGCGCCATCTGACTGCCGCCGGTCACCAGCACGTCGTCCGCCGTGATCGCGAGCCCACGCGTTCGTGACAACATGCCGGCCAGCGCTTCACGCAGGCGCGCGTGCCCGAAGGTCGCGCCTGCGTGCCGACGATTGGCGTAGTCGAGCACCGCGGTGGTGGTGTGCCGGAGCGCTCGCCGATACGCGCGAGCCAACGCCACCTGTGGGGCCAGACGCGGATCGGGCAGATGGCTGAGCGCGAGCACTGAAGCCGCGGCAGAGGGCGGCTCGGCGGGCTCGGCGGGCTCGGGCCGGCGCGGGAGCGGATAGGCGGTCGCGTTGCGATCCGAGCGACCCCTCGCCGCCGCGGCGCGGTCCGATGCGGCGGGAGGGATCGCAGCCGTGACGAACGTACCGCTGCCGCGCACGGTGTCGACCCAACCTTCGCTCGCCAGCTCGCGGTACGCTGCCACGGTGGTGTTGCGATGGATCCCGAGGATGGCCGCCAGCCGCCTCGTACCCGGCAGAGATGTCCCGGCCGGCAGTCGCCCGCGCCGGATGTCGTCCCGGATCGCCCGCGCCACTCGCAAGTACATCGCCTCGCGTACGCTCGGATCGAGCACCAGGGTCAGTTCCCAATCCATGTCGCCCTGGTAGCGTACGCGGCTGCGTCCCTCAGGCGCCATGCTGTGGCGCCAGGAGCCGTGAGCCTGAGCACGAGTGGCGCCGACGGGAGACGCCATGGCCTTGGCTCTGCAAAATACCTCGCATACCCCAGCGCCCCGGTCTCACCGCTCGTCGTGGCGACACGAATGGATTCACGGCGCGCGCATGAATGTCCCGTTCACTTGCACTTCAGGTAGCTCTTGCTGATGCACGGGTGCTTGAAGCCGTGCGACTCGCAGCTGCCGCCGAGGTACATGGGCGGTATCTGCGAGCTCGTATGGGCCTCGCATCGCTGCTGCGGGAGATTCATGCAAGACTCCGGGACGCCGGGTACAGCGGCGTGCACGCATGCGCCAGTGTCGGTGCAGCTGCTGGCGAGGATCAAGACGAGAGCGAGGGCGGTGATGGCGATGAGCGCGGTCTTCATGGGTAGCTCCGGTGAGGTGTGATCGTCGATTGTCGGGATCCGCTACTGCCGACGCCGCGCGGCGATGCTCTGCTCGAAGGCGCGGGCGCCGGACCATTTCAGGTCGCACAGTGCGTCGCTGCGGCCGGCGAGCGCGGGGGCCAGTTGTGGCGACGAGGAGGCCGGCTGGCGGTGACCCCTTGGGGCGCGGCTCGTCCTTCGCCGGACCTATGCGGTCCGGAGGTGTGGTCTACGCGTCGGCGGCGGTCCGGAGAAGATCCGGTTAGCGAATAGTCGCGCGTACCGGCCGACCTCGGACCCGAGGAGCCGGCAGCGCTGCGCACAGGCGCTTGACGGCTTCGCGCAGCTGCGGCGCATCCAGCCCGGCGAATCCGAAGCGGGCGTGGGCAGTGGGCGTGTCGTGGTCCTCGAGGTCGAAGGCAGAGCTGATGGAGGCGCGCTCATGCGCGCCTCCAAGTTATTGCAACCTAACGAACAACTGGCCAGACGATCACTGTTGCACGCAGTAGATCGGCGAGGTCCACGAGCAGAGTCCGCCCGAGCACCAGTACGACCACGAGCTGTCGGTCACGTCCGACTTGCCCCAGATCGAGCTGCCATTTTCCGAGGTCCAGTTGGTGCACGAGCTTTGGGCGTTCGCCTGGGTCCCGGTGGCAGTGGTGTTGGTCCACACCGTCTTGAACCCGCCGCCCGCGCAGCTGGTGTTCCCGATCGGCGTCGTGCCCAGCTTCTCGGTCATGTCGACGTTGGCGATCAGGTTGTTGTCGGTGAGGTCGGCCCAATTGTTGGCGATCTTGACCCCGTTCGGGCGGACGTAGGGCACCGCCGCCTTGACCATGCGCGTCGAGGGCGAGCCGGTGTTGTCGCTGAGCCACGCCATGTAGGTGCCGGGCAGCAAGGCCGCGACCGCCAGCCCCTGGCACTTGAGGTCGGCGCCGACGAGGCCGCCGAGGTTGCCGGTGTACTGCACGCTCGAGACGAAGATGATCTTCTGCATCACCGGCAGCTTGCAGGTGTTGTTGCAGGCGTCGTTGTCGACCATGTTGCCGTCGTCGCACTCCTCGACGCCGATCTGCACGATCTTGTCGCCGCACTTGGCGGCCTTGCACATGTTGGTGCAGGCGTCGGTGTCGAGCATGTTGCCGTCGTCGCACTCGTCGACGCCGGCCTGGACGACCATGTCGCCGCACTTGGCGGTCTTGCACGTGTTGGTGCAGGCGTCGGTGTCGAGCATGTTGCCGTCGTCGCACTCGTCGACGCCGGCCTGGACGAGCATGTCGCCGCACGCGGCGGCCTTGCACATGCCGGTGCAGGCGTCGGTGTCGATCATGTTGGCGTCGTCGCAGTCCTCGACGCCGGCCTGGACGGCCATGTCGCCGCACTTGGCGATGAGGCAGGTGGAGAGGCAGGCGTCGGTGTCGTCCGGGTTGCCGTCGTCGCACTCCTCGCCGGCCTTGACGATGCCGTCGCCGCAGGAGGCCGATGCGCAGGTGTTGGTACACTCGTCGCCGTCCTCCATGTTGCCGTCGTCGCACCCCTCGCCGGGGCCGACGATGCCGTCGCCGCAGGCCGCGTTCTTGCAGGCGTTGGTACAGGCGTCGGTGTCGTCCTGATTGCCGTCGTCGCAGTCCTCGCCGGCATCGACGCTGGCGTCGCCGCAGGCGGGCGCCGGACCGGTGCTGTCGCCGGTCGACGTGTCGGTGGTGGTCGCGTCGGTGGTGGTCACGCCAGTGGTCGGCGAGGTCGACCCGCTCGCGTCGGTCGCCCCACCCGTGGTCCCGGCCGTCGTCCCGCCCGAAGTTCCTTCCGTCGGTGATGACGTCTGATCGCCGGACGAGCCCACGCTGGAGGTGGAGCCCTGGTCCGTGGAAATTGCGCCGTCGTCGCTGCAGCCGCCCGTCATCGTTGCCGCAGCCACCGCACCCACACCCAAACATCGCAGTACGAATTTCATGCTGACAGTGTCAGACCCTGCGATGCGACGGCGCAAGCGGCTCGCGGACCGGTCGTCGGGCGTGCCGACTTCTGCGGATGGGGCCCGAGAGGTCCACGATGGTGATCCATCGGGGGCGCGGATCGTGAGGGCTCAGGACGCGGGTCGCAGGTCGGGGAGCAGCTCGGCGAGGGCGGCCTCGAGCAGGTCGAGCTCCGCGCTGGTGCCGACGCTGATGCGCAGGCAGCCGTTGAGGCGGGGCACGCCGGAGGCGTCCTTGACGAGGATGCCGCGCTCGGCGAGGGCGGCGGCGAGGCGTGGCGCCTGCTCGGCGGGCTCGAGGCGCACGAGCACGATGTTGGCGTGGGCCGGGAACAGCCGCGCGCCGGGGATGCGGGCGAGGATGGTGATCAGGCGTTCGCGGCCGGCGATGGTGCGGGCGATCATGGCGTCCTGCACCCCGGCGAAGTCGCGGAGCACGGCCTCGGCGATTGCGAGGCTGGTGGTCGAGACGTTGTAGGGGTGACGTACGACGTTGACGGCGCGGGCGAGCGCGAGCGGGGCGACGCAATAACCGATCCGCAGGCCGGCGAGGCCGACCTTGGAGAGCGTGCTCATGTACGTGACGTTCTCGGGCAGGTCGGCGCGCCACAGCGAGGCGCCGGGGGCGTAGCGGATGTAGGCCTCGTCGAGCACGAACATGGTGCCGGGGTGACCCTCGATCAGGCGGGTGATGACCTCGGGGTCCCACAGCGAGCTGGTCGGGTTGTTGGGGCGGGCGAGGAAGCAGATCGCCGCGCCGGTGGCGACGCCGAGGGCCTCGTTCATCAGCGCCTCGTCGAGCTGCAGGTCCTCGGTCAGCGGGACCTCGAGCACGCCGACGCCGAGGCAGCGGGCGCTGTGCGCGTACATCACGAAGGTCGGCGCCGGGATGACCAGGAAGCTCGGCTCCGAGGGCCGGCCGGCGAGCGCGGTCATCAGCAAGGAGATGACCTCGTCGCTGCCGTTGCCGAGCACCACGCGCTCCGGGTCGCAGCCGTGGGCGCGGGCCAGCAGCTCGCGCAACGTGCGACCGGAGCTGTCGGGGTAGCGGCCGAGCTCGAGGTCCTGGAGGCGGCGGCCGAGCTCGGCCATCACCTCCGGCGGCCACGGCTCGGGGCACTCGTTGGCGTGCAAGCGCGCGCGCACGGGCTGCTGCGTAGCGGCGTCGGCCGCTTCATAGACGGCCAGCCCGGCGAGGGCGGGGCGGAGGTGGCGGGTCCAGGCGTTCATGGCTGCTCCATCGGACAGGTGTGAAAGGACATGGCGGAAAGTTCATGTACGATCGCGCAGGCGCAGCTCGACGGCGCGGGCGTGGGCCTCGAGGCCCTCGGCGCGGGCGATGCGGGCGATCGCGGTCGACTGCATGCGCAGGGCGGGGGCGCTGAGCTCGAGCACGGAGGTGATCTTGATGAAGTCCCAGACGCCGAGCGGCGAGGCGAAGCGGGCAGCGCCGGCGGTGGGCAGCACGTGGCTGGGGCCCGCGGTGTAGTCGCCGGCGGCCTCGGGGGTCCAGGGTCCGACGAAGATCGCCCCGGCGGTGTGGAGGTCCTCGACGAGCGCGCGAGGGTCACGGACGAGCAGCTCCAGGTGCTCGGGGGCGTAGGCGTTGGCGGCGGCGACCATGGCTTCACGGTCGGCGACGAGCACGATCGCGCCCTGCTCGGCGAGCGCACGGGCGGCGATCTCCTTGCGCGGCAGGTCGGCGAGCTGGGCGGCGAGGGCGGCGTGGATGTGCGGGACGAGCTCCGGGGCATCGGTGACCACGAGCGCGCACGCGAGCACGTCGTGTTCGGCCTGGGCGAGCAGGTCGGCGGCGATGAGCGCCGGGTCGGCGTCGCGGTCGGCGAGCACGAGGATCTCGCTGGGTCCGGCGATGCCGTCGATGTCGACCAGCCCGAAGACCTGGCGCTTGGCGGCGGTGACATAGGCGTTGCCGGGTCCGACGATCTTGTCGACGCGGGGGACCTGTACGGTGCCGAGGGCCGCGGCGGCGATCGCCTGGGCGCCGCCGATCGCGAACACGCGATCGACGCCTGCCAGCTCGGCGGCGCACAGCACCACGTCCGAGGCTCGCGGGGTCAACAGGATCACCTCGCGGACGCCCGCGACCTTGGCGGGGATCGCCGCCATCAACACCGAGGACGGGTAGGCCGCGGTGCCGCCGGGCGCATAGACGGCGACGCGGGCGAGCGGGCGGGCCCGGCTGGTCAGATGGATCGCCTCGCCGTGAAGGCCGGTGTCGCCGACCCGCTGGGTCTCGTGGAAGGCGCGGATGTTGGCCGCGGCGAGCGCGAGGGCCTCGCGCAGCTCGGAGGGTACACGCGCGGCGGCGGCCTGGCGATGCTCGCGCGAGAGCTCGAACTCCTGGAGATCGCGGCCCTCGTGGCGGGCGGTCAGGGCGGTGACCGCAGCATCACCGTGCTCGCGGACCGCGGCGATGACCTCACGCGCGACGCGGTCGGCCTCACCCTCGAGGCCGGCCGCGCGCCCACACAGGCGCTGCCAGGCGCCGAGAGCCGTGTCGTGGTCAGCGTGGTCGGGGCCACGAAGGTCGAGCACGCGGAGGCCGGGCACGGGGGGGCCGAGGTCGTCGGGGCCGAGGTCGTCGGGGCCGAGGTCGTCGGAGCCGAGGTCGTGGAGGCCGAGGTCGTCGGAGCCGAGGTCGTGGAGGCCGGGCATGCGGGGACCGTACAGCGTGGACCCGGGCCGGCGGAAGTGAAACCATCGCGGAGATCCGCTAAGCTGGCCCGGCCCCATGCTGGTCGTGTTCAAGTGCGCTCGTGGTCTCGCCGCGGTTGTCGCGGTGACAGCCGCGGTCATGGCTTGCGGGAGCGGCGCGAGCAGCGGCTCCTCGGAGGTCGACGCGATGATGTCGTCGAGCGGCGATGAGACCGGGGCCAACGACCCACAACTGCAGGTCCCGAGCGAGAGCTGCGCCGCGGCGCCGATGGTCGAGCAGGGGCGCTTCGCGGGCACGCTGCGCGACCGCGGGCCCGACCCCGGGCTCGGCGGTGTGTGTGGTGGCGGCGGGCCGGACGTATTTTTGCGGGTCGAGGTGCCGGTGCGGGCCGATCTACGGGTCGAGGCGCGCGGGGTGGGCTTCACGGCGCGGGTCAGCCTGGCGCCGCCCGGCTGTCAGAAGGCGCCGATGTTGGTGTGTGGTGGCAGCGGGGTGGCCGAGCTCGAGGATCTGAGCGAGGGCACGGTGGTGACGCTGGCGATCGGCGCGGAGGAGGCGTTATTTGCGGGCCTGAGCGGCGTGGCGGTCAAGGAGGGTGAGCCGGACCCGCTCGGATTCACCGTCGATGTCGGGATGCGGCGGGTGCTGGCGGCGGGCGAGGTGTGCATGCCGGCGGCGCGCGGCCGCTGCGGGGCGGGCACGCTGTGCCTGCCGGTGAGCGATACGGACGCAGACACGGACATGGACGGCGACTCGTCGATGTGGACCTGCACGCCGCTGGTGGGCAACGGCTGCATCGACCCCGAAGAGGTCGCGGTGGACCTGGTCGACGGCGTGGGCAGCGTCAGCATCGACCCCGATCAGCCGCACAGCGACGTGCATCGGCACAGCTGCACCGGCGCGGGGATGCGCGAGCGCGTGCTGCGGCTGGTGATGCCGGCGGATCTCGGTCCGCAGGACAGCCTGGAGCTGCGCGTCGGGGGTCCCGATGTCGGGCTGGTCGGGCTGGCCGTGCGGGCCCCCGGCTGCCTCGCCAGCGACGAGCTGGCCTGTATGGCGCCGCGGCCCTACGGCGCGCGGGTCGTGATCGCCGCGCCCGATCAGCTGCGCCAGGCGGGTGTGGCCCCGTATCTGTTCGTGGAGCTGCCCGAGCCGGGCGTGCTCGGCGAGCCGGTGCTGGTGCTGCTTCGCAAGGTGCAGCGCGCACCGCCGGTGAGCGCCGGTAATTAGTCGGACGAGCAAGTGCACTCCAGGGCCGAGGTCGCCGTGGTGTGAGACATGTCCCCAAGGCGGTGGTCGTGCTTGCCCTGGCGGGGGCAGGCGCCTATGCTCCGCCCGCCGCACGCCTGGGTGCGGCCCTGAACGAATCCACGAAAGCACCGCGAATCATGGCCAGCCGTCTGTTTACCAGTGAATCCGTCACCGAAGGTCACCCCGACAAGCTCTGCGACAAGGTCAGCGACGCGGTGCTCGACGCCATCCTTGCCCAGGACAAGCAAGCCCGGGTGGCCTGCGAGACGCTGGTCAAGACCGGCTATGTGAACGTGGCGGGCGAGATCACGACCTCGACCTACGTGGACATCCCGCGCATCGTCCGCAAGACCATCCGCGACATCGGCTACACCAGCTCGGACATGGGCTTCGACGCCGACAGCTGCGGCGTGCTGGTCGCGATCGAGGGGCAGAGCCCCGACATCGCCCAGGGCGTGGACGAGGACAAGGGGCTGCACCACGAGCAGGGCGCCGGCGACCAGGGCATGATGTTCGGCTTCGCGTGCACCGAGACCGACGAGCTGATGCCGCTGCCGATCAGCCTCGCCCACAAGCTGACCCGCCGGCTCGCCGAGGCCCGCCGCGGCGATAAGAACAGCTTCCTGCGCCCGGACGGCAAGAGCCAGGTGACGATCGAGTACGCCGGTGGCAAGCCGCGTCGCGTCGACACCGTGGTGATCTCGAGCCAGCACAGCGAGGCGGTCGACCACAAGACCCTCAGCGAGTACATCCGCGAAGAGGTGATCAAGAAGGTCATCCCCGCCGACCTGCTCGACGCGCGCACCAAGTTCCACATCAACCCGACCGGGCGCTTCGTCGTCGGCGGGCCGATGGGCGACAGCGGCCTCACCGGCCGCAAGATCATCGTCGACACCTACGGCGGCATGGGTCGTCACGGCGGCGGCGCGTTCTCGGGCAAGGACCCCTCGAAGGTCGATCGGTCCGCGGCTTACTACGCGCGCTATATCGCCAAGAACCTGGTGGCGTCGCGCCTGTGCACCAAGGCCGAGGTCCAGCTCGCTTATGCGATCGGCGTCGCGGCCCCGGTCAGCATCGCCGTCGATACCTTCGGCACCGGCAAATTCGCCGATGACCGTCTCGAGGAGATCGTCGAGAAGATCTTCGACGCTCGCCCGGCCAACATCATCCGCGAGCTCGACCTGCTGCGCCCGATCTACAGCCTGACCGCCGCCTACGGCCACTTCGGCCGCCACGAGCCGGAGTTCACCTGGGAGCGCACCGATCGCGCCGAGGCGCTGGCCGCGGCCGCTGGTTGACCGAATGACCGGATAAACGCTCGATCAGCGAATGAGCTGGTCAGGCCAGTTCATCCGGTCATCCTGGCCGTGTGGCGACGAAGATTGTCGCCGGCACAGGCGCGGTGGGGCGACCCGGCGCGCCTGTTTGCGTGAGCCGGCATTTGTGGTGCTGTCCGGGTTCCGGGGTTGCGCTAAGGTCACGGGATGATGCCGGGCTGGGCCCTCGTGGCGATGATCATGGTCGTGCAGGCGCCGGTGGACCTGCCGGCGCCGCCTGAAACCTTGCCGGTCGCGCAACCTGGCGCGACGCCCATGCCGGCAGAGTCGATTGTGATTCCGGTGCAGCCGGTGCAGCCGGTGCAGCCGGTGCAGGCTGTGCAATCGGTGCCGATGCAGCCGATGCAGGGGCCGCGGCAGATCGGGCCGATGGAGCTCTCGGCGTTGGATCGGCAGTTCGGGGTGTATTATCCGGAGTCCAAGGGCACGGGGCTGCGGATCGGCGGGGCGCTGGCGCTGGCCTTCGGGGCGCTGCAGGTGTTCGGGGCGCTGGCCTCCCTGGCCACCGCGGCGGGCATCCATGACGCCGGGAACATCGAGACCGGGCGCACGCTTGGGTACGTGGGCGCGGGACTCGGGATCTCCGGGCTGCTGCACGCGGGCGCGGCTGTGCCGATGCTGATCGTCGGGCGCAAGCGACAGCAGCGCTATCACGCCTGGCTGCGCGGACAGGCCGGCGCGCCGCCGCGGGTCAGCCTGCGCCCCGGTGCGGCCGGCGCCGGTCCGCTGGGGCTGTCGCTGGCGCTGCGGTTTTGACGGCAGGGG